>CACZTE010000225.1 GCA_902784045.1 uncultured Eubacterium sp.
CAAACAAATCCTTGCGTACGCGATGAGCGTCTTCTTGTGAAGGAAGGCGGAATTGAGGTGGTACCGCGAGTAATATCGCCCTCTGTCAACCGGAGGGCGATTTTCTATTGCCCAAAGGAAAAATAATTTTCTGGAGGTTAAGCATGTTTATTAAATACTTGCTCCTTTGTCTCTTTTTCGGCGTGATGATCGGCATCGGCTTTTATTGTAGAAAAACAGCTACCGACGTCAATGGTTTTGTGCTCGGCGGACGCAATGTCGGACCATGGCTTTCGGCTTTTTCCTATGGAACATCCTATTTCTCAGCTGTTATTTTTGTCGGCTATGCCGGCCAGTTTGGTTGGAAATACGGTATCGCATCCACTTGGATAGGACTTGGCAATGCCTTAATCGGTTCTATGCTCGCCTGGATGATACTCGGACGCCGTACCCGGATTATGACGCAGCATTTTGATTCGGCCACCATGCCGGAATTTTTCGGCAAACGCTTCGACAGCAAAAATTTGCAGCTGGCAGCTTCGGTGATTACTTTTATTTTCATGATTCCCTACACAGCTTCTTTGTATAACGGACTTTCCCGGTTATTCGGAATGGCCTTTAATATTGATTATACAGTCTGTATTATCGTCATGGCTTTGCTTACGGCAATCTATGTTATTGCCGGAGGCTATATGGCAACCGCTATGAACGATTTTATTCAGGGCATCATTATGATTTTCGGTATTGTTGCCATTATCGCCGCGGTGTTGTCCATCAACGGCGGCTTCATGGGCGCTTTAAACGGACTCTCCCAGGTTAGCGATCCTTCCGTATCTTCCAGTCCCGGGGTATTTAATTCATTCTTCGGTCCGGATCCGCTCAACCTATTGGGGGTCATCATCCTAACCTCTCTGGGTACGTGGGGTCTGCCGCAAATGGTCGGCAAATTTTACGCGATCACCGATGAAAAAGCAATCAATAAAGGCATGATCATCTCTACGATTTTTGCTCTCATCGTTGCCGGTGGCTCCTATTTCTTAGGTGGTTTCGGCCGTCTCTACAGCGACAAAATAAATGTGGCAGAAGTTGGTTTTGACGCCATCATTCCGACGATGCTCTCTGGACTCCCCGATATTTTGATTGCCATCACCGTTATCTTGGTACTTTCCGCCTCTATGTCAACACTGTCGTCTCTCGTTATGGCCTCAAGTTCCACTTTAACCCTTGACTTTTTAAAAGACCGCGTGATCAAAAACATGGACGAAAAGAAGCAGCTGTTGTCCATTCGTTTTCTAATCGTTGTTTTTATCGTCATCTCTGTAGTCATTGCCATTGTTCAGTATACTAGCAAAGTGACATTCATCGCTCAGTTAATGGGTATCTCATGGGGCGCAATGGCCGGGGCTTTTCTAGCGCCTTTTCTCTATTCGCTGTACTCTAAAAAAGTCACGAAAGCCGCCTGCTGGTTTTCCTTTATTTTCAGCACTGTACTGATGATTGCCAACATGCTTTTCCGAACAGCATTCCCGGAAATTCTACAATCACCGATTAACGCCGGCGCCTTTGCCATGATTGCAACGCTTATTCTCGTGCCGATCATTAGTCTGTTCACTAAAAAGCCTGATGAGAAACTTGTCGAAAATGCTTTCGCTGAGTACGACACACAAGTGGAAGTTTCCAAAAAAGACGATTTAGGTAACGGTTGATACTTACATGATTTAGTTACAAATTCTAGGAAGAGAGAAATATAATCTTTTTTCGCCCGTATAAATCACTGTCAATTCGGCATCGACTTCTTGGTTTTATAGTAAAACAGCCAATCAAGGATATTATTAATCCCGGATTGGCTGTTTCTATATTATTTATAATATCTGCTATCATTGTAAAATGTTCTTCAGTAAGTAAAATACTATATGCTTTTCCGTTATTCATACTTCTTTTTAGACATTTGATCATCTATTATCCTCTATGTCTGGGCACAGGCTCAGGCATAATTCGGTTTTTAGAACAATTGTTCAAAAGATTTCTCTCTTAACGCCCTTGTGATTACATTTTATCGTTTCTTTGTCGTTTGGCTATATACTCCGCTTCAAAACAATCATCACATAGTCTATATGGATAATGCCACGGTAATCTTTTTCCGCAAACTTTGCAGCATTTATAATAATTTTTGGAAACAGTAAGCTGTTCGATGATCGCCTGCGCCACATCTTTTTTGCAATCCAGGATTTCCGTTTTGACCTGATTGTGATTAAACTGCCAAGCCCCGAAAGAACGTTGTAATGAATAAAGGAGATCCAAAGATCGATACTTTTTTTCCAGTACATCAAGACTATCGCCTTCTTCGCTTTGAATGATTGGAATATCCTCCAAAACACGTCGATCCGCATTCATGTTGCGCATCGCCTGATACCAAATATCCAACAAATCACGGTCTTCTTCGTTAAAGGGAACTGAAACAGCGCGAAGCGCCGTCGCTTTATCAAAAAAGCAATGTTGTTCTAACCAGACACATAAATCAATTTCTCTTTTCATATCGGTTTTATGAAAAATACCTTCATCGGGTACCGCCAGCCAATCACGCATTGTAAGGGATAAATCCTGATCCATATGAATCAGAAACGGCGGCATCGCCGTCTTGGCTGTGTCTATCGGCTCTTCTTTTTTTTCTAAGCCGTTTTTTATCATCCATTTGTCATAACCGGTATTAACAAGACCTTCTTCGACATAGCCGCGTCTGCCTGCTCTTCCAGCGATTTGCTTGATTTCCGACGGATTTAACGGGCGCTTTTCTTTTCCATCAAATTTGACGGTTTCCAAAAACACGATGCGCTTGATAGGAAGGTTCATGCCCATTCCAATGGCATCCGTCGCAACGACAACCCGGGTTTTGCCGGATAAAAATTTTTCGGTTTCGGCCATTCTAGCTTCATAGGGCAGAGCGCCGTAAACCACCGAAGCTTTAATATTATAATCTTCTAAAAGCGAAGCTGCTTCCAAAACAGATTTTCTTGAAAAAACAACTAATGCGTCTCCGTCTCGAACATCTTCGGGAAAATGAAACGGAACTCTTTCAAGGGAAAGTGGTGTCTGCCGTTCATGCCGTTCAACCTCATATGTATCGCCGCAGGACAGGATAAGTTTCGAAATGATGGGCAACGCTTCTTCCGCCATGCAAACATGAACAATCGGCGCCGATACGCCAAGAATTGCCTGGGTCCATGCCCACCCGCGGTCATCATCAACAATCATTTGGGCTTCATCAATCACAGCGACATCAAAATAGCAGTCAACGGCCAGCATTTCGATCGTGCTCGCGACATGTCTGGCTCCAACAATTGTGCGCTCTTCCTCGCCGGTAATCATATCGCAGGGAACACCGGCGCGATTGATTCGATCCGCTGCTTCCATGGCTAAAAGCCTGAGAGGAGCAAGATATACGCCTCTATCGGCTTTTTGACATGCCAACAACGCTTCGTAGGTTTTCCCAGAATTGGTAGGACCAACATGAAGGATAAACTTTCGATTCAACGTTCTTGCGCCGGGATAAAGATCCGCGATATTGTCGGGAATCTGTTTTAAAATAGCCGCTGTGGCCTTTTTGCGGTTTTTAATAAAGGGATAGATGGGATTTTCTCTAAGACACGATAAAACCTTTTCGGCGCTCATTTTACGAACCAAGTCGTTTTCCACCGATGAATTCCATAGGTGATTTAATTTTGCGTTTATTTTTTCTCGGATATTTACTTTTCGTCCATTGCGCGATACAAATGAATCAATATCCTTTAATTCGGGATTTTTTAGATAAAAAGCATCTTTTAACACACGTGAGCCTATGGAACGTCCTCCGGAACGGCCCAAATAAAAATAATGAAGTGGTTTTTTCCCACTTTGAACCCATGCATTAAATTCTTCTTCAAATCTTATGTCGATTTCGGGATGTCTTCCTGTATTTTTCCTGACATGCTCATTCCGAAAACGATTTTCATAAAATTGGCGCACTTGTTTATCGACTTGCTTTTGGTTCGGATATGTCGCCTGCATATATAATTTTTCGATACGTTTGTTTTCTTTAGTGTCATAGAGACTTTTGCCTTTGCTTTCGTGATGATGTCTCTTACCCTTTTCGTCTTTTGCCATAAATGCTCCTTTAAAAAAGCGCAACAGCTTCGTCAACCGTTGCGCTTTGATGTGTTTTTGAATTATTATCGACGTTTGTCAAATCATCTGACAAAAACAGGTGTCCCTACCGGGAAGAGTGTATAGAGTGCCTGCACTGCACCGTAGGGAGTATTGACACATCCGTGAGAGCCTCGACCGGTTTGGTAGGCGTTACCGCCATAACCATAGGGATCCTGCCATGAAGCATCATGAATACCGATATCATTGCCGACAAAGGCCATCCAAAAGGCCACCCATGTTCTATAGTCAGGACCCACTAAAACAGATGGACTTTCTTTGCTATTAATGACAAAATTTCCTCTCGGTGTATCCATGCCGGGAGCTCCGGTAATGACATCCGTATCAACCACTTTATTTCTGCCAATATAAGCGTTCAGATGCTGTGCGTTAATATCAATGCAAATACAGGTATCGGTAATCGGCATCCAGCCATAATCAAATTTCGGTTTAGGGGGAATATAACGATAATGATCCCCGGTCGGCCCCGGTGCGGGACTTCCCTTAGGCACCAAAACAGCTGACATTGCCTCTACGCGAAGAGCGCCGTTGGTCGTTCCGGCCCACTCACCGTTTTTAGCCCATTCCAACCAACCGATGTTTTCAACGTACACATGATAATATATATCATAGAAAATCGCCGCTTTACCACCTAATTGCATTTGCAGACATTCGATGCGGCGGCTGGCCCCGGGACCGCCAGCAACCTGGTTGGTGTTTTTCCATCCCTGCCAACCGATATCCTGGACATGAGCCTGATACGCAATGTTGGAGCCTTCTGCCATCTCTCCGGACAAATTCATTAAAAACGCTTCAAGACGCAAACTGTGCCCAGTTGTTCCAGCTGCGGCTCCGTTTTGAACCCAGCTTTGCCAACCAATGTTTTGCACATGTCCTTGATAATTTAATTGGCAAAGAGACGCTATATAAGCCTGCGTGATAAAGGGTCTTGTCGTTTCCCCCGGTGCTTCAGCACCTTTGGGAACTAATTGAATTTCAACAGCTTCAATCGCAAGACCGAATCCGGTACTGCCGGCACTCTGACCGTTTTTAGCCCAATCCAGCCATCCAAGTTGAGATACGTGCACACGGTAAAAAATATCATAAGCGGAAGCCATGGGACCCGTCGGTTTAATTTCCAACGCTTCGATGCGCAAACCGCGTCCGACAGTTCCAGCCTCTTTATCATTACTACTCCATCCTTGCCAACCGACATTTTGAACATGGGCACGGTATTGAATCGGGTTTTGATTGCATAAATTATCGGCAGAAGCTTTAATCTTAAGCGCTTCCATTCGAAGGCTTCTTCCCGTATATCCAGCAGTCTCCCCCGCACCAACATACCCCTGCTGCCAGCCGGTGTTCTGGCTGTGGGCACTATAAGTCAAGTTGCCGTTAGTAATTTTCGTATGGTCTATATAGGCATTTTCCGTATTTCCTGGGGCAGAATCTCCTGCATTGACAATTTGGATTTCGACGGCTTCTGCTTGAAATCCAAAATCAGCCGTTCCGGCATCAGCTCCATTTTTGGCCCAATCAAGCCAACCGATATTTTGCACATGTACACGATAATAAATATCAAATTGATCGGCCATTGATCCCGTAAGATTGATGGACAAAGCTTCAATGCGTAAGCTTTTCCCGGTTGTACCAATGACTGCGTCATTTTCCACGTAATCCTGCCAACCGATATTTTGCACATGTGCGCGATATTCGACACCTAAAAGACTTTTATCTTCAACACCAGTATCAATGCGAAGCGCTTCAAGCCGGTAACTTTTTCCTGTTGTTCCGCCGGTTTTACCCAGATTTACAGGATCAAGCCATCCCTTGTTTGCAACATGAGCTCGATAAGCAAAGCTCTTTTTGAGTTTGTCCAGAGTTACTTCATCATTCGCAGATATACTGCTTGTCGGTGTCGGCTCAACTACGCTTGGTGTTGGCTCCGCAACTGAAGGCGTTACATTCGGATCGGAAACATTGGACCCCGTCAGAGAAGACTCCGCGTTCTGAAGATTTTCTACGATAGCCGCTGGATTCGATTCATTATTATTTTTTACGTTTTCCTCCGCAAAAACCATTCCGATATTGACGGAAAAAATCATCGTCAACACAACAGCTAAAACAAAAAAAACATTCCTTTTCAATATTTTATAACCCCTTTCACATTTTTATGATGCAAAAAAACAAAATCAAAATGGTGCGCCCGATATGATTCGAACATACGGCACATGGCTTCGGAGACCATTGCTCTATCCACCTGAGCTACGGGCGCAAAATATAAATACTAAAAAAGTATATCATATGCTCCTAATCAAAACAAGAAATTATTAAGGAAATAACAGAAATGTAAATTATTTTTTCTAATAAGCAAAAAGTGAAACAAATACCAGTTCTGTATTTGGAAAAAACCGAAAACAACATTACTCCAAAAACATTTGTCCATACGAAACATTGATCAAATCAACGCATTTTATAATCACGGCTGCAGGATTACCAGATTTTAGGAAATCTTCAATTTGTTTGATCTTTAGAAAACGATATAATAATAAACCATTGCATTAACCGTTGATGTGTGTTGCAAAACGAAGGGGGCATTGCTATAATAACGCATATCACAAAGAGATTCCGGAGGAAACATGAAACCATACTACAGCAAAAGTGAATTAATCGGGTTGATTAGAAACCGCGCTCTCACCCTCGGACGCACACCGGAGCCTTCAGATTTTTCTGATCAAGATGCAAAAGCCATTCTTTCGTACTTTAAAAAATGGCCGAAAGCCATCAAAACAGCTGATTTAAAGCATCTCAAATCCGATTCGTTCACAAAGGCAAAAACAACCAAAACCAAATCATTAAAGGTCAATAAACCCTCTGTTAGGAAAGAAGAAAAAAAGGCCGAACGTCCTGCCGGCCGTTATTCAAAAACCATCATCAAAAATATGCTTTTAGCAGAGATGAAACGTCAAGGTAAACGTCCAACCCGCAAAAGTATCGACGAAAATAAAAACCTTCCCACCGTCGCAACATGTCTGAAATATTTTAACACGACCAGAATGCAGGATGTTTGGGATGAAATATTAGACTAAGCGTGAACGGTTAGTCCGATGTTTTTTTACTTCTAATATAGATTAAGCCGCATATACCGATTATGATTAGCACAAGGCTGATAATTTGAGCGGCTTTAAACGAAAAGAACATGAGTGAATCCGTTCTTAATCCCTCAATGAAAAATCGACCAATCGAATAACAGATTAAGTATAAAAACAGCAGCTCACCGCTGTTTTTTTGATGATTTTTTTCATAATAGAGTAGAAAGAAAAACACCGCTACGTTCCAAAGTGATTCGTATAAAAACGTGGGATGAACCGAAATCATTCCCTTCATCGGATCGTTAACGGTAATCGCCCAGGGCAAATTTGTCTCGGATCCATAGGCTTCGCCATTGAAAAAATTGCCCCAGCGGCCGATGGCCTGCCCCAACGGCAACGACACAATCACAACATCTGCCAATTCAAAAAAGTCGATATTTTTGACTTTACAAAAAATAATTCCGGTTAAAACACCGGCCAAAATGCCACCGTGTATGGCGAGTCCGCCATGCCATATGGCAATAATTTCTCCAGGATTTGCGGCGTAATAAGGCCATTCGAATATCACATAATACAATCTAGCGCCAATGATAATCGCCGGAACCATCCACAGGAAAAATTCTGAAATAATATCAATATCCATGTGATGTTTTTGGGCTCGTTTAACTGCCACAAACAAACCGATTAAAAGCGCTGTAGCAATCAAGATTCCGTACCACCGTACGGGAAATCCAAAAACGGTAAATGCAATGGGATTTGGAGAAGTCATATAAACTCCTTATGAATTTTTAATTGTCTTCGATTGAGATATCATCTCTTTCGCATGATTTAAAGACGTTTCGGTGACCTCAGCGCCGCTTAACATCCGCGACAGTTCAAAGAGTCTTTCTTTTTCGTCAAGTTTTGTGAAAGAGACCGTTGTGTGCTTGTCATCGGTTTTTTTTGAAACACAAAAATGCGCGTCGGCCATCGCCGTGATCTGCGGTAAATGGGTAATGCAAATCACCTGACACTTTTGACCTAACCCTGATATTTTTTCGGCAACCGTCTGAGCCGTTCTGCCGCTGATCCCCGTATCAATTTCATCAAAAATAAGAGTGTCTTTCGGCATTTTCTCAGCGAACACGCATTTAAGCGCTAACATAACTCGGGAAAGTTCTCCACCGGAGGCAACTTTTTTGAGAGACCCTTCAGCCGCGCCGGGATTAGTTGCGATAGAAAAAAGGACGCGATCACTGCCGTGAGGCGAGATAAGTCGCTCATCGTAATAGATGTTAATATTAAGTTTTGCCTTGGGCATAGCCAAATCTGCCAGTTCCGCTTCGATGGCTTCTTTTAGTTTTTCAGCATCTTTAACCCGAGCATTATGAAGAGCTCTCGCGGTTTCTTTATATGAATCCCAAACTTTTTTATAGGATTTTTTCTGTTTTAATAGTGTATCCTCATGAGAATTTAGTCGGTCCAATTCTGTTTCCAGTCGTTCTTTTTCGTTTAAGACTGATTCGATGGAGCCTCCGAAACGGCGCTTGAGATCATCAATCATTGACAAACGCGACTCAACGGCTTCCAAACGGCCGGGACTAAATTCCAAACTCTCCGCATAATCGGTCAGTCTCACCGAAACATCATAAAGTGTTTCCGACACTGTCGCCATATCATTTTTGGCAGTAATAAAGCCGTCGTCATACTCGGCAATGGTATCAACAGCCCGGTTGATTTCGTCAACGGATGATAAAACACCGCCGTTTTCCGATTCGTCTCCGAGAAGGATATGTTTTGCTTTAGCCAAAGCGAGAAATAATTTTTCACTGTTTTCCAAAATAACGCGTTCTTTTTCTAAAGCAATGTCCTCGTTTGGTTTCGGATCCACCTCCGAAATTCGTTTTAACATGTGACTGTCAATGCTTTTTTTGTTTTCAAGATCCGCGCTTTCTTTCTCCGATTCGCGAATTTCCCGGGCCATATTTTTTAATGTCGAAGCCTGTTCTCGCGCTTTGGCAAGAAGCATCTCGGTTGATTTTCCGCTTGCCGTATCCACCAATCTCCTTTGAGTATCGGTCTCGAACAAGGCATTGTTCTCATGCTGACTGTGAATATCAACCAGGCTCTCTCCGATGATTTTCAGTTCTGACACCGTAACGCTTATGCCGCAAGCTTTACAGCGATTGCGGCCGTTCTTGTCGATGGTTCTGGTTAAAATCAACCTGTTGTCTTCAGGCTCAATTCCCATGTCATTTAAACGATTGATCAAGTCTCTGTTTTTAGCTATGTCAAAGACGCCTTGCACCGTCATGCGGTCATATCCAAGCTCAATATTGTTTTTGTTGCCGCGCTGTCCCAGTATCATGGTCAGTGCGTCGATAACAATCGATTTTCCTGCACCGGTTTCGCCGGTGATTACATTGAGCTTCGAATCGAATTCTATATTTAATTCGTTTATTAGCGTATAATGCCTGATGGCAATGCGTTCTAACACAATGACACTCCTTCGACTTACATCTTCATTAATTTTTTAAATTGCTCGGCGACATGGTTAACATCATTAACGTCGCGAACCGCCACAAAAATCGTATCGTCACCAGCAATGGTTCCGACGATTTCCGGCCATTCCATGCTGTCAACTGCCATGGCCGCGGCTTGAGCCGATGCTGGAAGCGTGCGAAGAACCACAAGAAATGCGGCAGTATCCACACTGAGCACCGATTCTCTGAAAACCGCTGATACCCTCTCACTGTATAGTTTGCTGATGTCGTTTAGATAGCCGTATTTTTGTTTGCCGTGACTACCGGCCAGTTTGATTAATTTGAGCTCTTTGATATCTCTTGAGACAGTAGCCTGAGTCGCCCTGAATCCGGCGGCTTTTAAATGTTCTGCAAGCTCTTCCTGAGTCTCAATTTCGTTTTTTTCAATAATTTCTAATATTTTGGACTGCCTGGAAATTTTCATTCAAATTCCCTCCTTATTATCAGTCTGCCTCCTCTGGTGAGAATTTTCGTTTTAATCGCGTATAAAAATGCATATCATTCATGCGAATTAAGTGGGTTACGAAAGGTGATTTTGTCACGATAATTTTATCATTTCTTCCAACAGGAACGGCAATTTGACCATCAATGGACACCATGGAATCATTGGCGCGGTCGAGAAGCGTCATCATCGCCACGCTTTTACCGGCAACAACATAAGCTCTGTCATGCAATCTATGCGGACAGATGGGATTAATGAGAATGACTTCAGCGTCAGGTGCGACAACTGGTCCCCCTGCCGCAAGAGAATAACCGGTAGATCCCGTTGCTGTCGATAAAATCAAGCCATCGGCGCTCAGTCTATCCAGATTTTGAAAATCAATGTCGATGTTTATGGTAATCATGCGAACACCATTACTTTTGATAACCACATCGTTTAACGCGACATAATTGGATAATTGATTACCGTTTTTTTCTATCACGCATTTTAACATCATGCGTTCTTCTATTGTGTAGTCTCCGTTAATCAGATCGTCCAATACTTTTTCATAGCTAAAGGATTCTCCGGATGTTAAAAATCCCAGTTTCCCGAGATTGATACCGCAGATCGGTATACCGGTGGAAGCCGCCTGTCTGGCCACGCCAAGTAGCGTTCCGTCTCCCCCTAAAACCACAATGCAATCGGGTTGTTCATAAAAAGCATCCTTCGTAACGCTTATCACCTCGGGAATATCCCCGACTTCTTGAACCTGACCCGAAAGCATGAGGGGTTTAATACCTTTTCCCGCCAGACGAGACGCGATTTGTTTGCCTATCGTCACGCTACTGCGTTTATCGCAGTTCATAAATATGCCAATGGCATTCATGACTTTTCTCCTTTTTCAAAAGCTTTATGCGCTTCTGACACTTTATTTTTTATTAATTCATCCGAAAAGAGTTCAAATTGATGATCGATTTCATCTTTTTTTGTCATCACAAGAAATTCAATATTGCCTTTGGGCCCTCGTATAGGCGAATAATCCATCGCTTCTATCGAAAAGCCCGCTTTTTCAATGCCGCGAACGGTTTTTAATACGACTGACGTATGCACTTTTTCATCCCGGATAACTCCGTTTTTTCCGACCAGTTCTTTACCCGCCTCAAATTGCGGTTTAATCAGCCACACGCCTTGCGCTTCAGGCACCGTAAAGGCTCTGATATTATCGAGCAATTTTAAAATGGAAATAAAAGACACATCCATCACCGTCGCATCGGCAATAAAAGGCACATCCTCTGGAGCTAAATTTCTGAAATTAGTGCGTTCCATATTGATGACACGTTCATCACTGCGAAGAGTATAGGCTAATTGACCGTATCCCACATCAATCGACGCGACCCGGGCAGCACCGTTTTTTAAAAGGCAATCTGTAAAACCACCAGTGGAAGAGCCAATATCAAAAAATGATAAATCCGCCACCGGAAATTCAAAAACTTTAAGTGCTTTATCGAGTTTTAATCCGCCTCTACTAACAAAAGGGACGGCATCACCCTTAACGGCAATCCTGTCTGTCTTGATGTCTTCGGGTATTTGTTCTCCCGGTTTGGTTCGAAGTTTTCCGTCTATTGTCACAAGCCCCGCCATCACGGCGCGTTTGGCCTTTTCTCCGGAATCAAAATAGCCGAGATTTGTCAGCAATCTATCCAAACGCACTTTTTTCATAAATCGAACACTCCGTTTTTAAAATTTAATCTGATAATGGGCGATGAGACACGGGTATGATAAGATGATCAAAACCATCCCCGCGATTACTCGCTCCCTCGAAAAAATATTTTAACCGTCGCGATACCCGTTGAGATGGTCTTAATAATCGGCACACAATTATTTAACGCGATTTCCTTGCCGAAGGCTTTTCCGCCGACAGTAAGGCAAGCTACCGCGCCGGAACAGATCAAGCCCGCGACAACAGACTCGAGCAACGGAAAATAAGCCGTGAGTTGAGCGGCAATGCTAACGGATATCGTTCCGCTCACAACACCGCAGATATCGCCGATAACGTCATTGCATAAATTAGAGACACGGGGCGCGTTTTTTATAAGACCAACAGCTGTTTTGGCTCCCTTAACTTTTTTGGCCGCCATCGCGTTAAAAGGATTGATCTCGACCGAAGTAATCGCAATACCGATAATATCAAAGACGATTCCCATCAAGACAATCACCAGCAAGAGAATCACGGAAATCAAAAGATTGGCGTCCGATAAAAGTTTGTCGGAAACAAAACTGACAAAAACCGTGGATAAAAAAGAACCCAAACTGACACCAATAATCCACCTGCGTTGGGCGCGCTTTGCCTTGGTTTTTTTATCATTTTTTTTGGACTTCCCCTGCGATTTGGTGTCCGCTTGTTTTTTTTTCTTTGATTTTTCGTTTTTTTTGACAACTTTGTCGGAATCGGATTTATTTTGACGATTTTCAGTCAAAACTTCCGCGCTGTCCGAAAGCTCTTTTGGCGATTGTTTTCCCTTGCTTTCGGAGTTTACCAGCATTTGAGAGGGTTTACCGGTTGTTTTAGATTTTTTTTGATTGATTGTTTCTTTCAAATATTAATCTCCGATGAAGCGGCTGATTCTTTAGAATACAGCCATCACATGATTAAAAAGTGGCGGCACAATAAGTAAACATTGCGACATAGGTTCAGCAGGTTTTCCCGAAGCATTACCTAAGCGTCGCCGCGAAAGGCGGTTTCCCTTTAAAACGCAACCGACATCGTCACCGATCGCCGAGCTAAACTACCACTGAGTGCGCACTATAATCCCTATTGTGCCTCGAAAACCGAACAGTCTAGGAGTTTTCCTCGACGGTTTAAACGACACTTAGCCTCTTTTGCAGTTAAGGTTTCGGATGCAATATCTGTTTCGATTGGGCCCTAATCGTCAAACAAACTGTCAATCCATCCACCTCTTCCACTCAAGGCAGGCTACTCTGATTCAGAATGGTTAAGAAGACAACATCCCGCCACTCATTCTCAGGTTTCCCCGATTTCACTGCACAGCTTGTTGCGTTTTACGCGAATCGTTGCTACACTGCCACACGTGGGAATCGAGTCTCCGCGGCGGGAGGGTCATAACGCCACATGCCGTTGCGGCATGCCCCCTCCGCCTTAACCCCCAGTCAAAGCCCCCGACTGGGCGTCGAAAGCTAAAACAAGGGACTTCATCGATATGCCCTTCGACGGATTTTTAGCCCCGCCTTCGGTA
>CACZTE010000226.1 GCA_902784045.1 uncultured Eubacterium sp.
TAATATGTTGATTAATATGATTATTGTTTTTGCGGCTATTTTGGTTTTGGCAACCATTGCCGCCGGTATTTACTTTATTTATAAAGACACTTCCGCTGACAAGCCGAAGCTTAAAAAGTTTTTACGGTTTAATTTAGTAGCTTTTATCCCTACGATGGCGACTGCTCTTATTATGTTTGTGCCGTCAGCTGTTATGGCCGCAACAGGTGATGCTGCCTCAGCTGCTACGGGATACGGTTATTTAGGAGCTGCGCTTTCTACCGGCTTGGCTTGCGTTGGTGCCGGATATGCGGTTGGTGTTGTTGGCTCTGCAGCGCTTGGCGCAGTTTCGGAAAATGAAAAAATTCTGGGAAAAACCTTGATTTACGTAGGACTTGCCGAAGGTGTTGCCATTTACGGGTTGATCATTTCGATTATGATTATCGGTAATCTCTAATCGTCAGTGAAGGAAAATGAAATCTTATATTATCAGCGAAAACCGTGATTCAATGCTGGGGTTAAAACTTGCTGGAATCAGTGGATTTTATTCTTTAGATCCTTTGGAAATTGAAAAAGCGTTCAAAAAGGCAATTAAAGATCCGGAAATCGGAATTATTTACTTAACCGAAAAAGCATTTTATATGGTCGAAGAACAAGTGACAGAAGCGAAAAAAAACAGCATGTTGCCATTAATTACGGTTATACCTGACCGCTATGGCTATCAGGATCAAAAAGGAATTATCTCACATTATATTGAGGAATCCTTAGGTTTATAATGACGAAGGTTTATATTTATGATATCAATCGAAGAGAAACTGAGCGTTTTTGAGCAGTATTTAATCAAAAAACAACAAGATACTCAAAAAGATACTCTTGAAGTGTCGCGTAAAAATAGAGAAGCTCAATTATTAACGGCTAAAAATCGTTTGGAAGATGAAAAGAGATCTATCGAAGAACACAGTTATCATGTTATTTTTAGAGATAAGAATAAAATAATAGCTGATGGAAAAAATCGCGCAAAAGATATAACTTTATCAACCAAAAAATCGATAATTAATGATTTTAATAAAACACTGCTAATGCGTTCAAAGAATTTTGTCGGTTCTCAGATTTACGAAAACTATTTGATTCGCGTGATAAATGAAATTCCGATGATATTTAATGAAAGCTCAGTGAAACTTATTACCTATACATTGCCTTCAGATAGGAATTTTGTTAAGCAAACATTTCAACGATTCTTACCTGATTACCAATGTGAGTTTCGGGATTTAAACGCAAATAAACAATGCGGCATAATCGTTACCGATGAAGAAGAAACATTTTTTTGTGATATGTCAATTGAAAAGCTAGTTGAAGATAATCAGAAAAAAATCGGTTTAATGCTCATGCAGCTTATATCAGAGACAGAGGTGAAAGAATAAATGGCTTTATTTACACCTATTGAACAGCAAAACGGCGTAATAACCGGTATTAACGGCCCGGTTGTCACGGGAAGCAATATGACAACTTTCTCCATGAGAGAGATGGTCATGATCGGCGAAAAAAAATTAATCGGTGAAGTCATTATATTAGAAGGAGATATTGGAACTGTTCAAGTTTATGAAGAAACCGAAGGATTAATGCCGGGAGATCCTATTTATCCAACCGGCATGCCATTATCTGTCACCTTAGGGCCCGGTATGTTAAAAAATATGTTTGACGGTATTCAAAGACCCTTAGACAAAATAAAAGCAATCTCTCCGATTTTCATTCCTGAAGGTATTGGCTTGATGTCGATTGATAAAGAAAAGCTTTGGAATGTTAATGTATCGGCTTCTGTGGGAGATAATGTCTCAGGAGGCTCATGTATCGCAACGGTTGATGAAACCTTAATGATTAAGCATAAAATTATGATTCCTCCGGATATAAATGGAGAAATCATCGATATAGCTTCTGATGGTGAATACTCAATAGATGACGTCATAGCAAAAGTAAAAGATGAAAATGGTGTTGTTCATGATATCTTTTTAGCGCAAAAATGGCCGATCAGAACACCTAGACCTGTGGCAAACAGAAGGAATGTTGAAAAACCACTGATTACGGGACAAAGGATTATCGATTTCTTCTTTCCGATTGCCAAAGGAGGAACAGCAGCTATTCCGGGCGGATTTGGAACAGGCAAAACAATGACCCAGCATCAATTGGCTAAATGGTCTGATGCGGATATCATTATTTATATTGGATGTGGTGA
>CACZTE010000227.1 GCA_902784045.1 uncultured Eubacterium sp.
GCCCTTTGACACCTGACATTGCGGATTGTTTAAAAATGTTTACACAATGGTGACAAAGCCTTGATGATTCCGCGTTTAAACCGCCGCTAAAAGCTTCTTGTATTGGCAGAGCCTTTTTCTTTCATGGTGCATATTGTATCTCTTGAATATTAGTTTTGCATAAGATTATTTTGAAAAATCAAAGAAACCCGTCATCAATTATACTGTTAAGACGAGTTTCTTTTTAATCTAAAAAGATTTTTCAATTATCTTTTGCGTATCGATAAATTGTTTATATCTATAGTTAAGGAGCTAAACAAAAAGTTGATTATCAGTCCTCGAAACGGACAATGAGTTCGCCCGATTCAACCTTCTGTCCTTCGCTGACATAGACGGTTTCCACTTTGCCGGCGATTGTCGCGACAATTTCGGTTTCCATCTTCATAGCTTCCACTACAACCAAGGCTTCGTTGACTTTGACTTTATCTCCTTCATTAACAAGAACTTTGATAACAGTTCCCGGAATGGGAGATCCGATTTCCTTCGGATTGTTGGGATCGGCTTTAAGCATCGTATTCTTTGACTGGGATGACAGGGACTGTTTGTCTTCCACAGAGATTACCCGGCGGAATCCGTCAATTTCAAAGGTAACGTCACGCATACCGTTTTCGTCGGGCTCGTCCACTCTCACCAAACGAATCATGTATCGTTTGCCGTCTTCCACTTCAACTTCAGTCATTTCACCTGGTATAAGGCCATAGAAGAAGGCATGGCTTTCCATCCGAGTGAAATTGCCGTATTCGCGTTTGAAATTATTGTAATCGTGATAGACCTTGGGATACATCGCTGCGGAAATCACTTGACGATCATCGAGATCTATATCGAATTCTTTTTTGTATTCGGCGCGAATCGCGTCAAAATCTTCCGGCGGAAGCAGCGAACCCGGGCGAACGGTAATGGCTTTAGCGCCTTTAAGAACCATTTTTTGCAGTTTTTTGTTGAAGCCTCCGGCAGGCTGTCCAATCATCCCTTTAAAGAAATCGACAACGGAACCGGGGAACGCCAGATCCTTGCCTTTTTCATAAATATTATCGGGGGTGAGGCCGTTTTGCACCATAAAGATGGCGAGATCGCCGTTGACCTTGGACGACGGTGTTACCTTGACAATATCACCAAGCAGCAGGTTGGCTTCGCGATACATTTGCTTAACTTCATCAAACTTGTGACCGAGTCCGAAACTGTCCACCTGTCCTTTAAGATTGGAATACTGACCACCCGGTATTTCTAGATCGTATATTTCGGTGCTACCCGTCTGAAGGCCGGATTCAAATTTGCGGTAAACCGGACGGACGTCAGCCCAATAATCGGAAAGCATGCGAAGTTCTTTTTCATCGATTAATGTATCGTGACTGCTGTGAGCAAGGGCAGCGACAATAGCGTTCATATTGGCCTGAGATGTCAGACCGCTCATGCTGCCAAGGGCCGCGTCGACAATATCCACGCCGCCGATTGCCGCCATGATATTCGCCGCGACACCGTTGGCGGCAGTATCATGGGTGTGGAAATGAACAGGCATATCCACTTCTTCTTTAATGGCCCGAATGAGATTTCTGGCCGCGACGGGTTTGCACAGCGCTGACATATCTTTGATGGCGAGAATATGCGCGCCGGTCTTTTCGATTTCATGGGCCATGTTGATGTAATAATCGAGATTATATTTTGTTTTCGATGTGTCCAGAATATCGCCGGTGTAACACATGGCCACTTCGCAGATTTTTCCGGTTTTTAACACTTCTTCAATGGCGACTTTCATGCCGTCCATCCAATTGAGAGAGTCAAAAACGCGGAAAACATCAATACCCGAGGCCGCGCTTTGCTTGACAAATTCACGAATCACATTATCAGGATAGTTTTTATATCCGACGGCATTGGCGCCGCGAAGAAGCATTTGGAAAAGCACATTAGGAATGCGTTCTCTCAAAGCGTCTAAACGGGTCCATGGCGATTCTTTCAGGAAATTGTAGGCAACATCAAAAGTCGCGCCGCCCCACATTTCAAAGGAGAATAAATCTCTGCCGTAATATGACGCAGCTTCAGCCACGCGAAGCATGTCTCGGCTGCGCACACGGGTGGCCAGCAGAGATTGATGAGCATCCCGCATGGTGGTATCGGTGATGAGCAGCTTCTTTTGCGCTTTAATCCAGTTGACCACACCCTCAGGGCCTTCGGCGTCCAAAATTTGTTTGGTGCCGGATAGGGGTTCATGGGCGGGAACTTCGGGAACGACAGGTGTTTTGAAATCAGGCTTTTCATCAAAGCTCTCGTTAACGACGACGTTTCCGATATACCGCACGATATTATTGGCCTGACTGTTTTGCTCGGAAATATTAAAGAGTTCTTCGTGTTCATCAATAAATTTGGTCGTGCATTCTCCGGCTTTAAAAATCGGATGTTCAAGTACATTAATTAAAAAGTCCTTATTGGTTTCAATACCGTCGATGGTCGTTTCCTTGAGGGCGCGGAGCGCTTTGCGCCGCGTATCTTCAAAACTCCGGCCGAAAGCCGTGCATTTAACCAACAGGCTGTCGTAATAAGGTGTAATAACCGATCCCGTAAAACCGTTACCGCCGTCCAAGCGGATGCCGGGGCCGCTGGCCGAGCGATAAACGTCGATTTGACCGGTATCCGGCATAAAATGAAGCTTTGGATTTTCTGTGGTCACGCGGCATTGTATAGCGTAGCCCCGGGTCTTGATATCCGATTGGCGTTTAATGTCGATTTCGTCGGAATCAAGCGCATAACCTTCGGCAATTAAAATCTGAGCCTGAACGATATCGATGCCGGTCACGAGCTCGGTCACCGTATGTTCCACCTGGATACGCGGATTCATTTCAATGAAATAATGATCCCCGTTTTTGTCAATGAGGAATTCGATGGTACCGGCACTGCGGTATTTGACGGATTTGGCAAGGGTGATGGCGTCGACGCAAATGCTGTCTCTTTGGAAATCCGATAAAAACAAGGACGGGGTAAACTCGATAACCTTTTGGTGACGGCGCTGAATCGAGCAATCGCGTTCGAATAAGTGCACAATATTGCCGTAATTGTCACCCAAAATCTGAACTTCGACATGTTTGGGCTCTTCCAGATATTTTTCGATAAATATCGTCCCATCACCGAAAGCTTTGGTCGCTTCACTAACAGCGGAGTGATATTCTTTAAGAAGTTCTTTTTCATCGCGGACGATACGCATCCCCCGACCGCCGCCGCCGGCCGCCGCCTTTAAGATGATGGGATAGCCAGCTTTTTTCGCGAAATCGAGCGCCTCTTTGTCAGATGTGATGGGTTTTTCCACGCCGGGAATCGTCGGAACCCCCACCTTCCCCGCCATGATTTTTGACTGAATTTTGTCACCCATGGCACTCATCATATCGTGGGTTGGTCCAATAAAAACGATGCCGGCTTCTTCGCATTTTCGCGCGAACACGGGATTCTCAGAAAGAAAACCGTATCCGGGATGAATGGCGTCAACGTTTTTTTCCAAAGCCAACGCGATAATTTTATCCATATCCAAATAAGCGGCGACAGGACCTGTAGATTGAATCATGTAAGCTTCATCGGCCTTGGCTCGAAAGAGAGACATTTTATCTTCTTTCGCGTAAATGGCCACCGTACGAATGCCGAGTTCATGGCAGGCACGAATAACGCGGATGGCAATTTCCCCGCGGTTTGCCACAAGGATTTTTTTAAATTTCATCAAGTACTCCTTCTTAAGCAAATATTTTTAGTTTTGTATACTTTTTGGGAATGTATTTATTATAGCATTGCCGCCTTCCCGAAAAAGGCGCTTTTTTTCCAATCATTGATAATATTTACGAAAACAATTGTATTTTTTGACGTACAAATTTCTACTTCGTGCGCTTTGTGTTAAAATTCAATCAAAACGATTGTTATATAGATTTCCCTTTACCGAAAACCGTTTTGACCTTAGGAATCAATCATTTCATCTATCTCAATCGAAAAGCGTTAAATCTTCGAAGTCTAAAATTCTTATAGCGCGGGTGCCGGATTTAACAGAAAAAAATTATAGCCTATCCCAGTTAAAAATCGGTCTCAGCGTCAGAAAGGAGCCTTCATGACCATTCAACAACTTACTTACCTCATAACAATCGCGGAAGTCGGCTCACTCAATAAGGCTTCCACAAAATTATATATCGCCCAGCCTTCGTTAACCGCGTCTTTAAAAGAACTGGAAAAGGAACTTGGCTTCACGCTGTTTTACCGTGGATCCCGTGGCGTGACACTCACCCCCGAAGGCGCTGACTTTCTTCCCTACGCCAGACAGGTCGTCGAACAATATAACAACATGATGGAATTTGCCGGGAAAAGAGAGAATCAAAAGAAAAAATTCGGCGTATCAACCCAGCATTATTCATTCGCTGTTAAAGCCTTTGTCGAATTGGTTAAAGAATATGATACCAAATCCTATGAATTTGCTATCCGAGAAACCATGACCCGCGCTGTCATTGACGATGTCGCGAATATGCGCAGTGAAATCGGCATTCTCTATCTCAGTGATTTTAATCGCGCC
>CACZTE010000228.1 GCA_902784045.1 uncultured Eubacterium sp.
GTGAAAACGCTCCGGCGCGCCGACATAACTCGTCCAATCCTCGCTGGAATCGTCAAAACTCCGGGGCACCTGCCCGGACTGCGGCTTACCGATGAGATCAAAAGCCTTATCCACCTTCACAATAAAATCCACATTGTTGCCGAAAGGAATATCTTTTTTCAGCGCGATGCCGCAAATACGGCCCGCGAAGCGCTCACCCTCACATTCATCAATGAGCAACCGAACGCAATTATCCACAAATTGTAAACTCTGCTTCACTTTATTCATGCGGTTGTATCCTTTTCTTCCACTTCACAAAAACTAAAAGTTAATTTGGTATGCAATTTGCGCGACGTGTCATAAAAGCGCTTTTCGATACGCTTGATAACCCGTTTGGTGGTTTCGTATTGACAAGTCGGCAGCAGCACGATATACTGCGAGCCGCTGTACTGGCTCACCACGTCGCCGGAACGCAGGCAGTGATACAGCACATCCTCCAGCCTGATCATGCTCTCACTGACAATATCCAGATAGGCCTTGCTGCTTGACGCCAGCGTCGCTGTGGGCTCCACCGTCACCAGAAGCAAAAAGACCGAAATGCCGAGACGGCCGGTGCGTCTGCTCTCCAAATGATAGATTTTTTTAAAGACGCCGTATTCGCAGATAAACGCGCCGTGTTCCTCATCCTTGGCCAGGTCCTTGACGATGGCGCTGATGTCCATTTCCTGGGTATTGGTCTCCTCAAGCAGCTTCAGATAGATATCGCGCAACTCTTCCGACGGTGAGACGCCCAGATTTTCATAGAGCAGACTCTTGGCTTCCTGATAGTGATCCAGAGCCATTTTGGTTTTATTCTGCGCCACCAGCACACGAATCATCGCCGTATGCAGTTCCTCATCCAAAGGTTCAATGCGCAGCGCCGCGTTGCACCAGTCCGCCATGTCATCATAACGCTTATCCGCCTCCAACATGGCAATGAGCTTTTTGACAGAGCTTAAATAGGCACTTTGATAATAGGTGCCCAACGTGACCACCCAATAATCGCTTTCCAACATCGGCAAAAAATCGCCCTTGTACAAAGAGAGCCCCTGCTGATAGAGCAGGATTTTTTCCTCCCGGGAGTGGGAGAGCGCCGCGCGCTTGAGATATTCGTCAAAATTCTCAGCGTCAATCACCAAACCAATCTCTTGATTCCAATGATAAGCGCCGCGACCGGTGATAATAAAATCATCGACGCCCCATATTTTTTTGAGCAGCGTCCGCAGACGGTACATCAAATTTTTAAGCGCCCCGGCCGGGTTGTTGCTGCTGTCATCGGGCCACAATGCTTCCGACAGCTCCAAGACTGTCATTTCCTGGCGATGATGCATAATGACATAAGAAAAAAGCCTAGTAAGCATGCGGGAGCGGATCTGTTCTTCTTTGAGTATCTGTCCCATCCCTTCAACAACGAACGTGCCGAAGGTGGTGACATGCAATGTCCTTTGCTGAGGTTTCGCAGAATGATTCGTTATTGCCATAGTATTATCCTCTTCGAAAATCTGCCGTAATCATTAAAACTATTATACACGATTACAAACGGTAATACAAGGTCATAAACAACGAAAATAAAATGAAACCATGTGACAGATGGCATTATTTGATAAAAACGCGCAATTTTCTTGTCTTAAATGACATTTATTACAACTGAAAAAAATCGATTCCTAAAAGAACACAACCGCGAACCTCAAAAGAAAAAGCATTGAGGAACCAAAACCTCGTGAGCAAATAGAAAATCTTCCCTAAAATCGATCATGCGTCTTTGTGTTGAATCGGGCTATGAAAACACATCGCGTCTGCCTGCCCAATAAAAAATCCGGCACAAGCCGGATTTGTTAAATCTTATTTTCGCGATGTACGCGTTTTATTTTTCATTTTTTCTGCGTTTCTTGGCGATGATGAGATAAATCACCGACCCGAGAATGAGCAGCACACCGATGCCCGCCATGGGGAAGAACCATGTCGGCAGCGCCTGTTGGTTGTTGTTCTTCGGGAGCTGCTGATTAGCCAAAGGCACATCATTGTCATCAACGGTTGTGGTTTCACCGGCCTGATTGACCGCATTGGCGTCCGCGCCGGGCGTACCCGCTGTGAGGGCGCCGTCGGCACCTGTCGCGCCTGCCGCTGTGCCGGCTGTGGCGCCGCCGGTGGTGGTCACCGTCGCGCCGCCGGGCACGACAACGGTCTGAATTTGATCAACAACGTTGGGTGACGCGGTGGACGTATAGACAAAGGTGATTTCCGTGCTCTTTTCGCCTTCGGCGGGTTTGACCACGGTGACGGTCTTAGACGGCTGATCGACAGCATAGCCGGCGATTTCCGGCGCGTATTCCGTCACGCTGACACCGGACTGGGTGAGTTTGACGCTTTGGGTGGCCAGCTCGTTGCCGAAGGTGTCCACATAGTGAACATGATAGACCGCTTCGTTGATAATGCGTTTATATTGCGCGACATAGGTGGCGCGTTCTGTGACAGGGTTTTCGATTTCCGGCGACCAACCGGTGCAGTACCAGCCCGATTCGCAATTGACGCGGATTTGGGAGGTGTCGAGGTTGGTGTTGTAGGGCACTTCGGTTTCATAGCTGACACCCTGATCGATGTTGGCATAACTGATGGTGCCGTGGGCGCCGCCTTTAAAGGAAATCTGATAAGAATCCGCCGCGAAGGCCGAGCCGGAGAACAGAGCGGCCGCGGCTAGCAGCACGACGAAAAGGACGGAGGATGTGAAAACTTTTTTCATTTTCATGATTGATCTCCTTCATTGCGTTTTCTGCGAACGACCACAACGGCAATCAGCACAATGGCAACCACCGCGAGGAGCAGGGCGATCATGAGCATCGCTCCCCCGTTCACGCCGGTATCCGGTGAAGAGGAACTGCTGCCGCGGGTCACGGTCTTAACAATGCGGTTAATCATGGTGCCGCCGTCATTGGACACCGGCGCGCCGGCGCTGAAGACGAATTGCACCTTCCCTTCTTTGGCCTGATAGGTATCGTCGGTGGAGTCGCCGTCAAGTTTGAGGTTGATAGAAACCGTATCGGTTTGCCCCGGCACCATGGTGTCGAGAAGAATGTTGTTGTCTTCGGTGAGATATTCGGAACCGACGGAGATATTTTGTTTGTCCTGGCTGCTGCCGCCGATGACGGTGCTGAAAAAGACCTGACCGTTTTTGCTGATATTAAAATCGTAAACGGCGTTTTTATCCCCTTGTTCGGCGATGTTGTTTAAAATTTCAGCGCTCATGAAGAAGTCGACATTTTGTTTGTCGTTGTTGGAGAGCGTCAGGGTGAGATTGCGTTCTTCACCGGGAACCATTCCCGTAAAGCCGCCGGTGGCCGATCCCGACACATCTTTGACGAATTTTTGTGTGTCACCCTGGAAAACCAGATTTTCCGCCGCGAAAGCCGGTGTGCACACAAAAGCGAGCATCGCGATGAGCACCGCGCCGATGAAACATAGCTTTTTCATGATAGGCTCCTCCCTTAATCATGCTGTTCGACAGGCATCGACGTCATCACACCGTTGTTGTCGAAATTGGCAACCACGCCCCATTCGGCCAGCATGGCTTCTTTGTCGCCGATGGACTGCACGCCGTACGCTTTGTATTTGATCTCAGTGGAGAGACCCGCGTATTTGTTGCTGTTTTCAGTAAGCTTGTCCGCCAGAATCGTAAAAGCGTTCATCACGTTGGACGTTTGGGCGCCAGGCTGAAGCGGACGCTTGTAATAACAAACAACCTGTTCGCCGTTGGGATCGCTGGTGTCGTCGATGAACCAATCACTGCCGGAGGTGTCGGTGACGATACCGATTTCTCTCGGATCGATATCAGGCACTTTTTTCCCGTCGCGGTACCAGCTACGATTGATGATGACGCGGACATAAGCATCCTGACTGCCGTCGTTTCGGACGGCTACCCGTTCATCGATCTGCGCGCCTGGCATACCGGCATAGGCAATGCCGCCGGAGGTTTTGCCATCGCCCTGCATAATCTGGCCGTTTTCACCGCCTTCTTGCACAAGGGTGATATCCAGCGTTTTCGTCGACACATCTTCCTGCGTGCTCGCCGAAGTGTAGAACGACGCGAATGTTATCGCCATGACAAGCAAAAGCACGCCGATCAAAATGGGAATGAGAATTTTTTTAACTTCCTGCTTCATTTTTCGCTCCCTTTCCGAAATGATTGATTAGAATATGGTTGGAATCATTTGGCTTTTTTTGAAATTTTATCGTCAAAACCCGATGCTTATGTCAAAATGCGCAGTTTTTCCGATACTTTTGCCATAAGTATACCCCGTCTTTGTCACACCAAAGTCACACGGCATTTTTTTTTCGGGGATTGCGTTATTCCTCATTTAACCTTATAATATTTTATAACGATAACGTATAGGATTTCAAGCAAAATCTTGGATTCCGCCTAAATTTCCAAAGGTGGGTAACAGATGAGAATACATTTGAAAACTGAATATGTTTTGACATGTCTCATATTGCTCACCCTCACCCTTGCGCTTACAGGCTGCGGCGGCGGATCATCGGGAGGCAATCGGGACAACACACCGAAGGTGCTCACGCCGACGCCGGACGGCGCTGTGGCCTATAACGGGCCCTCGACCAACATCGACGCCTCTCACACCGATGAAGGCTATGTGATGGTACAGTACACCGGCGCCTCTGACAAGCCCAAGCTTCAAATCGCCATGCCCAACGGCAACACCTACACCTACGACATCAACGGCGAATGGAACGCTTTTCCTTTAACCGGCGGCGACGGCACCTACACCCTCACGGTGCTCGAGCACGCTTATGCCGATCAATACACCACAGCTTTCACCCAGCCCGTAGACGTGGCCATCAAAAACGCCTACGGCCCCTATCTCTACCCCAACATCTACGTCAAGTTCACACCGGAATCGGCCTGCGTGGCCAAGGCAGCGGAATTGGCAAACGGCTGCGGCAACGATATCGACGTCATCACCAACGTTTATGACTACGTCACCAAAAACATCACCTATGACACCGCCAAAGCCCAAACGGTTGATACCGGCTATGTTCCCAACGTGGACGAGGTGATGGCGTCGGGCACCGGTATCTGCTTTGACTACACGGCTCTCATGGCCGCGATGCTGCGCTCCCAGGGCATCCCCACACGGCTTGAAGTGGGATATGCCGGCACCGCTTATCACGCCTGGCTTTCGGTCTATACCGAAGAGACCGGCTGGATTGACAAAGCCGTCGAGATCAAAGGCTCCGACTGGACGCTGATGGATCCGACGCTGGCCGCCAGCAATGATAATTCCGCCGTGGCCGATTTCATCGGAGACGGCAGCAGCTATCAGCCGCGGTTTGTGTATTAAGGCAAGGTGAGGTGATCGACAATTAACAACATTAATCCAAGCGCCCCGCCTGTGCGGCAACGCATACAACACGCGTCAGACCATGTCAAAGGGACGTCATCACATTGAATATCAGTCACATCTATATAGAAATGAAAATTTTAACGCAGATTAACAGTATTAATCAAAGGAGAGTAATATGAAATTCGGTCGAAAACGTCAAGAAGCCAAACCGGCCACCGAACCCCAAACCGATGTTTCCGTTGCCGCCGCGGAAAGCGACGAAAGCCAATACATCGAAGGTTATTACGGTGATGAAAAGGCCATGGCCGCCAAGAAAAAGAAAATCAATCAGGCCAAGCTCAACAACACCGAAGTCGCCACCTTCTGCAGCCAGATGGCCATGGTCGTCAAATCCGGGATTCCCACCGTTGAGGGCATCCATATCATGATGGGCGACGCCGGCAAACTCGGCAGCCACGGCAAAGCCATTCTGGAAGTCATTGAAGACGCGTTGGACGGCGGTCTGGCCTTTTCCGACGCTTTGGAGGAAACCACCGTTTTCCCCGACTACGTCACCGAAATGATTCGCCTCGGCGAGAGCGCCGGGAAACTCGACGAAGTCCTCGACTCCCTCACCGTCTACTACAGCCGTGAGGAAGCCATCGCCAAAGGCGTCAAATCCGCCGTCACCTATCCGATGATCATGATCGGCATGATGTTGATCATCGTCCTCGTGCTGATGGTCAAGGTGATGCCGATGTTCAACGAGGTCTTCTCCATGCTCGGCGCCGAAATGTCGGGATTCTCACTGGCCATTTTGAACGCCGGCAACATCATCAGCCGCTATTCCGTGGTTTTTGTTGTGCTGCTCGCCATCATTCTGGTCATTGTGCTCTATCTCGCCAAAACCGAAAACGGCCGCAAAAAATTCTCGACCTTTGCTTCTAAATTTGTCCTCACCCGGGGCATCAACCTCAAAATCGCCCTCGGCCGCTTTGCCAACGGACTGTCCATGACCTTGACTTCCGGACTCGATCCCACCCAGTGTCTGGAGCTTGTGGACGCGCTCACCGATCATCCCGTCGTCAAAGAAAAAATCAAAGAAGTTCAAACCGCCATGGAAGAAGGGGTCCCTTTCTCCGAAGCGCTGATCAACACACAGCTGTTCAGCGGTATCTCCAACAGCATTCTCTCCATCGGCGACAAATCCGGCGCCATGGATAAGGCGATGAACGACATCGCCATTCAATACAGCAACGAAGTGGACGAAGCCATCGAGCGCATGCTCTCCATACTTGAGCCGACCCTCGTGGCCATCATTTCTGTCATTGTCGGGCTGATTTTGCTTTCGGTCATGTTCCCGCTCGTCGGCATCATGTCCAATATCGGCTAATGGGAGGCTCGCTATGAAAAATCGATTCGGCGAAAAAGAAAAAGGACAGGGCGGTCTGGTTATTTCCGTCGTGATTTTCGTTTTGATTCTTGCCGTGTTTCTCTACGGTATCAATGACGTCTCCGCTAAATCCGAATCGGAAAGCATCAAGCAGCTCAATACAGCGGTCCGCCACGCGGTGGTTCACTGTTATGCCGAGGAAGGCCAATACCCGCCGAACATCGCCTACCTCGAAGAGCATTACGGGCTGCAATACGATCACAGCAAGTATATCATTGACTATCAGTCCTTCGCGACCAATGTTATGCCCGAAATCAGTGTGATCCGAATAGGAGGCTCCTAATGAATTTTAAAGGCTCTCAGAATCATCTGACCGATTTTGTTTTCGTGCTGGGGCTCTTCGTTGTATTCGCGGGCTCGATTTTCGCGTCCGTGATTATCGGCATCTCCGTCTATCGGGAAACCATAGACAATCTCAACAACCAATACACCAGCCGAACAGCCACGACCTATGTGGTGCAAAAAATCCGCCAGAACAACCGGGACGGCAGCGTGACCCTCGGTCAAATCGGCGGACGGCCCGCCATCGTCATCAAAGGCGAATCCGAGGGCATCGGCACCACAACCTATCTCTACGGCTACGAAAACAAACTCATCGAACTCTACGTCAAAGACGGTGCTTACGCCATGCCGGGCCAAGGCCAGACCATCACCGATATCAAGGCCTTTGAACCGACCGACGCCGGAGGCGGCCTCATCGAACTCAATATCACAGACAGCAAAGGGCACAAAGAGGTGACGTATCTGCATCTCTGCCCGAAAGCGGAAGGGGGGAGCGCATGAAAGCACCCAAGCACAAGCATTCCCGCTACAGTCTCATCCTGATGGAACTGATGGCAGCCATTCTGTTTTTCTCCCTGGCTTCAGCCATCTGTATCCAGCTTTTTGCCAAAGCACACATCATGAGCCGCGACGCCAGCATGGAATCCTCGGCGGTCATTCATGTGCAGACCGTAGCCGAACTCATGCTGGCCGACGGCGCCCACATTTCGGAAAACCTCAAAAAACATTATCCCAAAATGACCGCTAATGGCAATGCGAAATCCATCTATTTTAATAAAGACTGGGATGAATGCGGCGAAAAGGACGCCGCCTACCGCCTCGATATCAAAGAGAGCGAAAGCAGCGGCCTCAAAAAAGAGGCGATGACCATGGTGCACATCGCCGAAAACGCCGAACTCTACAAACTGGAAGTGGACACCCACATTCCCAATCGGAGGTAGCTTATGGAAAGAAACGCCAGCAATTTTACCTTTATCAGCAGCGGGCCGTCATTTCTCTTAACCATTTTCGGCGTGCTGGCTTTGGTCACCTTTGCCGCGCTTTCTTTGGTTTCCGCCAACACCAACACCAAACTGGTGGAAACATCCAAAGCCAACACCACCGCCTATTACACCGCCTGCAACACCGCCTCCGCCCGTATCGCGGCGCTGGATAACGCCTTGACGGCATCCGGCGGCAACCTGGCCGCGGCGGCCCTTCCTTCGGAATGGACGGTATCCGCCGGCAAAGCCACCACCAAAATCCCCATTAACGAATATGAAGAGCTGCAGGTGGACATTGTGCCCCGCACCGGCGGCGATACCTATTTCACCGTGACAAGGTGGCAAACTGTCATCACCCGTCAATGGAAAAACGACAGCAGCTTTACTTTGTTTAACCCCAAAACCAAATAACCAAAAGGAGCAATAAATCGTCTATGGATATCAAACAACTACTCACCCACGCGACGGATGCCGGCGCATCGGATGTTTTCCTGTGCACGGGTCTTCCGCTTACTTATAAAATCAACGGCCAATTGGTGCCCGCCTCCAAAAAACCTTTAAAACCGGCGGACGCCGAACACTTTGTGCGTGAGATTTACGGTTTGTGCAAGGACCGTACCTACGAAGAATATACCGAACGCGGCGACGATGATTTCTCCTTTGCGATTCCCGGTGTCTCCCGCTACCGTGCCTGTACTTACAAGCAACGCGGAACCGATGCCGCCGTCATTCGACTGATTTCCTTCGGCCTGCCCAATCCCAAGGAAATGGGTATTCCCGAGACCATTCTCAATCTCGCCAACCTGAAAAAAGGAATGATTCTGGTGACCGGCCCTGCCGGCAGCGGAAAATCCACCACCATGGCCTGCATGATTGACCGTATTAACGAAACCCGAAACAGCCATATCATCACATTGGAAGATCCCCTTGAACAGCTCCATCATCACAAAAAAAGTATCGTGAGCCAACGTGAAGTCGGCACCGATACCAAAGACTACGTCACAGCGTTAAGGGCGGCGCTTCGCCAAAGCCCCGATGTCATTCTCCTCGGGGAAATGCGTGACTACGAAACCATCAGTGTTGCCATGACGGCCGCCGAAACCGGGCATCTTATCTTTTCCACCATGCACTCCATGACCGCCGCCGACACCATCGACCGCGTCATCGACGCCTTCCCGCCGGCTCAGCAAAAACAAATCGCCGTGCAGCTGTCCATGTGTCTCGGCGCCATCATCTCTCAGCAGCTGCTTCCGGCCGCAGACGGCACCCATCAGGTTCCTGCCTTTGAGCTGCTCACCGTCAACCCCGCGCTTAGAAACATGATCCGTGAAAACAAAACCCATCAGATCAGCGGTCAGGTTTACTCCTCCAACCGCCCGGATTTGTTCTCAATGGACACCTATTTGTTTAATCTTGTCAAAGACGGCATCATCACCGTCAAGACCGGTTATAACCACGCGACCAATCAGGTCATGTTCCAAAAGAAACTGGCCAATGCCGGTATCAAGCTTCCAGATAAAGCATAAGTCAATCGCACAAACAGATGACATCATAAAACAGGGTCCGCGCGGCGGGCTCTGTTTTTTTACGCCTCCGCGCAACCAAGACCGCTGTCTTACTGAAAATCAAACAAGATACGCAAAAGGCGGATGAAAATATGTGCCGATTCTTATTCGCATTTAACATTTTATCTTCTTCATATTCACTCCTTTTTTACAAGCAGAAGATATCAAATTTAAGATAAAAAAGCGCCGTCACTTTTTAATGTAAACACCGACATCAATCACACGAAAAAACAATTCACCCATCGAATAATTAAAACGATTTTGAAAAAATCATATCCATTCGCAATAACAATCAAAGAAACTCACATATGCGGCAGCACAGTCTTTCAAGACGACATTTTAGCAATTTAAGCAAAAAAGAGACGGCGGATAAAAATCCGCCGCCGAAAAAGAGATAATATAATTTAAGAAAAAGCAACCGTGTAGAGGAGCCAATGGCAAAAACTCCTTTTCTATATTCCTATTATAGCAAAAATATTTATCGATTACAAGCATTAAAATAAAAATTTTGAAACAGATTTTTAATAAGCCGTCACACGAAATCATATAGAAATAAATCAAATACCTTTTCTAAACGCCGATATCTGCCTTTTTTAGGCGATAAGATTTTTCATGCGGCTGCTCTTTTTTAAAAACACCGCCGTATTGTTGTCTGGAAGATAAAACCGGTAATTTTTTATTAACCGAGAAAATCAATAGACATGATTATGGTTTTTTCGCTTAAAATCCCCGTTAGTAAATCCCACATGCCGATTTCTCATGATGTCACAGATAGCAAAATCCTCCTGTGCTCTAACGCGCATAGGAGGGTTTGTTTTCAGTCAATCCATCATCAGATAAACGTATAGCCTGCCGCTTTATACATGCGGTTGTTGAGCGCCATTGTCTCGTCGCTCATCGTGATTTCCTCGGCGAAGATATGCGTAACGCCCATCGCGTCAAAATCTCTGAGTCTCGCGAAAAGGTTGTGACTCATAGATTCGGGATCATCCCGGCTGCCCAAAGACACAATCAGCCCGCGTTGATAATGTCTCATCGTTTCATCTGTCGCTAAAATCGCCGGCATATCATCAGGGCCCAAACCTTTGATCGCAGAGATAATTTTCGCCACTTTTTCATCATCGCTTCCCCGAGCAATTACCATGATGCCTTTGGGCGCGTAATGTTTATACTTCATCCCAGGTGATTTGGCTTTTTCGGGAATAATATTTTCGGTGATATTTGGTGAGAGTTCTATTTTGCCAATGATCTCCTCGATTTGACGGACCGTCACACCGCCTGGACGAAGCATTGTCGGAGGCTCGCTGGTCATATCCATCACCGTGGATTCAAGGCCGACCTCCGTATCGGCGTCAATTAAAATCGCGTCGACTTTGCCAATCATATCCTCGAGGACATGGTTGCTCTTAGTCGGGCTGGGTCTGCCCGAAATATTGGCTGAAGGCGCGGCGATGGGCGTGCCTGCCGCGTCGATGAGCGCTTTGGCCGCGGGATGAGAGGGAAATCGCACAGCGACGGTTAAAAGCCCTGCCGTCACGCGGTCGGGTACCCGTTCTGAGCGCGCCATAATCAACGTAAGAGGACCCGGCCAAAAGGCCTCGGCAAGCTTTTTGGCTTTTTCGGGAACCGTTTTGACCAAGGCGCCTACCTGCGCGACATCCGATACATGCACAATGAGGGGATTGTCGCCGGGACGCCCCTTCGCCTTAAAAATCTTCGCGACGGCATCGGCATTCGTGGCGTCGGCGCCAAGACCGTAAACCGTCTCCGTCGGAAACACAACGGTGCCGCCCCGGGCGATCACCTTCCCGGCAGCGGCAATGCTCGTCTCAAAATCATCATTTTCCAAATCGTACAATTCTGTTTCAATCATCCATATCTCCTTGTCTGCGTCGTACGCCTAAACCGCAACCGATGACGGGCGGTTAATGAAAACGGAAATCCGGCAAAACCGGATTTCCGTTAGAAAAAACTTTTTGATTGTTCCATCAAATGGTTTGATTTTTGCCGTGATTTTTTATGAGCGATTCACGCCGGCATCATCCAACAGCGCGCGCTTGATATCCCATAATTGCTGTGAAAGGTCCACATGATAGACATGGGGGTTGACCATCCGTTTAAACGTCGGCCAGAGCTTTGCTTTTTCTTCTTTGAGATGCTTTTGCATATCGGTGATGGCCGGGGATTCATAAACCTGCTTGCCACCGCGGAAAACGGGAACCAGCAGTTCTTTGATGTAATAATCTTTGATGACGCGGCGTTTCCAGGTGTGCATCGGATGGAAAATTTCCAGGGGTTTGTCGGTATCGATGACTTCATCTTCAAGACACAGCAAATCCGCCAGCGCCATATCGTTGCTTTTGCCGTAGATCCGCACGATTTTTTTGCAGCAGGGATTGGTGATCTTCCACGGGTCGTTGGATATTTTAATCCGGGGTTTGCCGTCAATCTCCGCGAGTTTGTAGACGCCGCCGAGTGACGGACTGTCAAAAGCGGTAATCAGCTTGGTGCCGATGCCCCAGGAGTCGATTTTGGCGCCCTGCACCAACAAATCTTTAATGAGGTATTCGTCAAGATCCGATGAAGCGACGATGGAAGCCGTTTCAAATCCGGCGTCATCGAGCATTTTGCGCGCTTCCGCCGTTAAATAAGCAAGGTCGCCGGAATCGATGCGGATGCCGTAATTGCCTTTCAGTCTGCCGGCTGCTTTTTCTTCGGAAAACACCTTGATGGCGTTGGGCAAACCCTGTTCCAGCGTATTGTAGGTATCCACCAGCAACACAGCGTTGTTGGGATTAAAACGGGTGAACTGTCTAAAGGCTTCAAGCTCGGAATCATAGCTGAGGACAAAACTGTGGGACATGGTGCCCATCGACGGACGGGAAAGCATGTCTTCCGTCTCCACAACTGACGTGCCGGCGCAGCCGCCGATGACCGCCGCCCGGGCACCGAAAAAGCCCGCTTCCGTACCGTGGGCGCGGCGAAGACCGAATTCCATTACCGGACGGCCCTTGGCTTCCTCAACGATGCGTGACGCCTTTGTCGCGATGAGGGTTTGATGATTCATTATGGCCAGAATTGTCGTTTCGACAAGCTGCGCCTGCACCAGCGGTGCGCGAACGCGAATAAAGGGCTCAAAGGGGAAAAACACCGTCCCTTCAGGCAACGCGTCGATATCGCCGGTAAATTTAAAATGGCGCATATAGTCCAAAAAATCATCGGTAAATTCGGGATGATTAGCTTTGAGCATCGCGATGTCCTCATCGTCGAAACGCAGACCGTTGATATACGCGATGACTTGTTCCAATCCAGCAGAAACCGTGTACCCGCCGCCGAAGGGATTACGGCGGATAAACCCATCGAATACGGCAACTTCATCCTGCTTGCCATCATTGACATACACGTTGCCCATGCTCATTTGATAAAGGTCGGTGGCAAGTTGTAATTTTCTCGGAAATTGCATAATAACTCCTCATTAAAATAATTGATTTGACTGTTTAAGCGGGCCGGAGGCTTCGATAAAAGCGGGTCGCTTGAAAATCACCCCGCGTTTTGATGGTTGATTGCGGGGTGAGTATGATAGGATTATTAACATCACGCATTTAGCGCGTTTCCCATTGCGGTGCGGAGAAAAACCCGGAAAAGGCTTTTAAAACATAAATGAATTCTTCGATGACGAGCTGCGATAGATTACTTTGTTTTTGCCTGTCCTCTTGGCTTCATACAGGGCGTAATCCACCCGGGAGCATAATATATCGGCATTTTCTCCCTCGTCGCAGTCCGTCACGCCGGCGCTGAGGGTTTTGTGGCCGATTTCATCAAAGCTGATGCTTTCAAAACCGCTGCGAATTGATTCCGCGAGTTCAAGTGCTTCCTCCTCGGTTTTATTCGTCACCAGGACCATAAATTCTTCACCGCCCCATCTGCCGACGTAGGTATCGCTGTTATTTTGATAGGACAACAGGAACTTTGCCAGACGGATGAGAACGCGGTCCCCGGCTTCGTGCCCGAAAGTATCGTTGACTTTTTTAAAATTGTCAAGGTCCAGCATAATCAAATAGATGCCGGATTCATGAAGATCATTAACCGTCTCGCTGAGGCGTCTTTGAATTTCACTGCGGTTATAAAGACCGGTCAGCCCATCGGTGATAGCCATGGTTTCCAGGCGTTTGTTTGCTTCGATGAGTTCTTCTGTCGTCGCGTTGATAAAGGTTGCCAGCCGATTGATGAGCGACAACTGTCCTTCGATTTCTTCCGATTGACCCGACTCCTGAACCACTTGCGGACAATCCCCCTCCCGCATCGCTGCAATCACCAATGTGACATTATGCTGATTGACGTGACCGTCGGTTCGAATAAACTCGCTGGAGGTATAAAATCCCGACGTCGGCGCAAGACGTTGAAAGGGCAGGGTTTCTTTTCCGATGTCGTTGTTTCCCCAAAACGTGCGTCTGCCGGCGCAGGAAAAGACAAAAATCGCTTGAGGCCCGAACTCTCTGATCTTTTCGGAACTTTGACGAACCGATTCTAAAATCGTCCAGGGATCTCCGTAAGCAATGCGCGCTTTGACGTTCATTTCCATATCAGCGGTCATCGTCAGGGACCCGTCGGAATTACTGGCGATAGGCGCTCGGAGAATGTCGATGCCGTGGGTTTTGTAAATAAAAGGAAACTCCAGTGTGTTGTTGAAAAAATGCTTGTCATTGGGAATATGCAGATAGCGATAATACGTCTCATATGCCGGATGATGGTCGAGTTCCAC
>CACZTE010000229.1 GCA_902784045.1 uncultured Eubacterium sp.
CCGCCGAAAAGGAAAGGAGCGGGATGCGCCTGTCTGCTTCGGCTTTAATGATTTTCAAATTTGTGGGCGACATGCCTCAGAGATGTGTTAAAAATATCCATGACGTGATTGTCATCCAAGGCGTAATAGATGTTGCGGCCGTCCCGTCTGGCTTTGACGAGTCCGTTGAGACGGAGCAAACGAAGCTGATGAGAGACCGAGGATTGAGAAAGCTCTACGGCATCCACCAGATCCGACACGCATAGCTCTCCGGCGGAGAGGGCGTGCAAAATGCGGACACGGCTTTCGTCTCCCAGTATTTTAAAGAACGCAACCATTTCATCGACGTATTCTTCTGGGAGTTTTCCGTCAATGCAAAAGGCGTCAATGTCTTTTGATTTATCCAATGAAATTCTCCTGTTCAATGCGGTTTAAGCCATTCCCGTTTCAATGGGGTATTTATCATACACAACGCAAAACAAAAAAAGCTTAATTTTAAATAGTTTATTTTACTTTTTACATTTTGTCCGTTTTGTGCTATAATAAATTCAGAAACTATTAAGATTTTAAAGGAAATGACCATGAAATACAAAATATATATCGTCGCGGGGATTTTAATCCTCGTGATGATCTTCTCCGGCTATATGCTTTTTCGATCCGGTTTTCAGCCCGTGACCAACAAAATGCTTCACTTTCCTTCGGGAAACGGGCAGTACGAACCGATGCCCTCGGATTTAGGCGGCAGGATGTCCTTCCCCGGCGGTAAGACGCAGCAAACCGACCCCCGGCCTTTCAAAACCAACAGGGCAGCGCCCCTTTATCCGATGATAGTAGACACCTCCACGCTAGGATTATCCGCGGAGGCGGCAAGCCGGGCTGTATATCCGGCGGGGGCGTCAATGGCGATGAAGCGTAACGTCAGCCCTTTTAGGGTAAGCTGATCCGACAATACCGAAAAGGAGGACGGCGGGATATCAAATCCCGTGCCCGCGGCTTTGACCGCGGCTTCTTTTTTTGCCCAGATGTCCAGAAAGCAGCGCGTTCTTTGGTCAGGCGGCGCTTTTTCGATGATCTCCGCCTCCGCCGGCGTGAAAAAGCGTTTCGCCGCCGCGAGGGGATCTGTTTTCATGCGTAGGCGCTGAAGATCGACGCCGACGGGACAGTCAGCCAGGGCCAGGATGGTATAGTCGCCGCTGTGGCTTAAGGAGAGATGACGCGAAGAATCATCCGCGAAAACGGGCTTGCCAAAGGCGTCTCGCATGACGGAGGGGGCGGGTTTCCCATGGATGTTGGAAAACACTTTTTCGGTCATGGCTTCGGCGTGATATTTGCCCCGGGCGAGATAAATCTCAATCATGATCGGGTGACAGACGGAAATTATTGGCCGACGGGCAGTTCGCCGCGGCGGCGCAGCCCGCGCAGTTCTTCCCGGCGGAGGCGTCATCCCGGCCGGCGGTTTGCGCGCAGGGCGGTTGCACGTCAAACCAGGACAGCAGCTCGTCTCTGTCGGGGTAGGTTTCCCAGCTCATGACCACATCGTCGACGGCGATGATGGGCAGTGCCTTTGACCCCTCCTGCTCATAGAGATCCGCGGCGTCGGGATGCGCCGCGATGGCTTCGGGCTCCATGATGACGTCATAGCGGGAGATGCGCAGCCCTGACGCGGCCAGATCCGTCAAAGCGGTGTCAAAGGCCAGGGTGGTTTCATCGGGTGCCGAGGGGGCTTCGAAAACATAGAGTTTCATAATATGCGATGGGATGCCGGCAAAGCGCCGGCTTTTTCCTTTCTGTGGAGGTTTAAGGACAAAGTGAAATGATGTTTGATAATGTCATGCGCGGCCGCTTTGAGGCGTTCGGCTTCTTTGATTTTTGAAAAGCCGATTATTTTGACAGGAACGGCCCCGGCCTTTGGCAGGCTTGTCCGATTTGACATTTTCGCTTTGTCCGCAAAATGAAAGAAGACTCGCGGGAAGCCTTCTTGTTCATGATGTGATGTTGTGGCGCGGTTTATTTGTCCGGATAAGCCATCGGGTCTTTCCGGCGGTAGATTTGAATGCCGTCAAGGCCGAAGATTTTTTCGGAGAAGGTTCCCGGGCGCAGGCCGTCTTCAATGCGTTTCATGGTGTTCATACGAGCGTCGATGATGTCCAGATGGTGAAGGAGCTCGGCCTCGGGGAACATGGGTCTGACGGGACTGCCGAATTCCGGCTCGTAATGGTGCGCGAGAATCATGTGCTTGAGCATTAGGGCGATTTCGGGATCGGTGCCGAGTTCATCGGCGAAATGATCGATTTCGCTGACTTCGGTGATGATGTGGCCTAGCATTTTACCCTCGGCGGAATAATCGCCGACGGAGCCGTTTTCATCAGAGAGCATTTCCGTGGTTTTGCCCATATCGTGCAGGATGACGCCGGCGAAAAGCAAATCTTTATCCAAAAAAGGATAAAGTTCTGCCAGGGCTTTGCCTGCCATCAGCATGGAATGGGTGTGATAGAGCAGGCCGCCTTTGACGGCGTGATGCATTTTTTTGGCGGCGGGGAAATAGGTGAGCTCTTCTTTGTGATGCTCGACGACGGCCCGGGTGATGGCTTTTAAATCGGCGTTTTGAAAGGCGTCAATGGTGTCAAAGATGTCTTTCATCATGGAACTCACGCTGATGGGCGCCGTCTCCACAAAATCGTTGGGATTGGCGTCATCGCCTTCGTTACACAGACGCATTCGACCGACAATGATTTGCAGATTGCCGTTAAACTCCTGGACCTTTCCCTTGATTTTGACGAGTTTGCCGGTGGTAAATTCTTCTTCGTCCACGGGCTTGACGTCCCACATTTTGGCGTTCATGCCGTTAAAATAGGAATCGGATAAGGTCATGTTAAAATAGCGGCTGCCGTTGGCCGCGGTTTTGATCAGTTGGGATTTGATAAACAGATAGCCGAGCAGGTTGTCGCCTTTGTCGGCTTTGGATAAATCGATGGGTTTCATGGTATGTCCTTTATTTGAAAATTGGTTGATGTGACAGTATCGCGCGGTTTACGCGCCGGGCGATGTTTCCCGATAGGCCGCAATGCCGTGCTTTAGCAGGGTGAGGGCGCGGCGAAGTTTGTCTTCTCCCAGCACATAGGCCAGGCGCGCTTCGCTTTTGCCGGTGATGCCGTCGGTATAAAAATCCCCCGCCGGCGCCAGCAGAACGGTTTCGCCGTCTTCGTCAAATTCGGTGAGCATAAAGCGCATGAACGCATCGGCGTCATCCACGGGAAGCCTGACCATATAATAAAAGGCCCCCATAGGTTTTTGATAAACGATGCCGGGAATTTCGCGCAGGCAGGCGTCGACGATGTCCCGTCTGCGGGCGTATTCGGCGAGCATATCGTCAAAAAAGCCCAGCCCCATGGAGAGCAGCGCCGCCGCGCCGGCTTGATCGGATGATGAGACGGCCAGCCGCATATCGCAGAGTTTTTTGGCGGCTTTGATCAAGGTTTTGTTGGCTGAGGCGATAAAGCCGATGCGGGCGCCGCAGGCTGAATAGCGCTTGGAAATGCTGTCTAAGATCACGACGTTTTCTCCGGCATCGCTGTCAAAGGCGGGGCTTTCAAAAGGCGTTCCGTCATAGCGAAATTCGCGGTAGACTTCATCGGAGAGCAAAAAGAGATCGTGTTTTTCGCAGATGTCGGTGAGCCGTCTGATTTCGGCTTCGGTATAAACCTTGCCGGTGGGATTGCCGGGATGGGTGATGAGCACCGCCCGGGTTTCGGGGGTGATCGCCGCTTCGATGGTTCGGGTGTCCGGCAGATCAAAGCCGTTTGCCGTGTCGGTTTTCAGACCGTCGATGTGAATGCTCAGCGCCGTGGCCAGGTCTTTGTAGACGCTGTAAAACGGTTCGGGAATGAGCACCCGCTCACCGGGATCGCAGACGGTGTTGAGAGCAAACATCAGAGCTTCGCTGCCGCCGCCGGTCACAAGGATATCCTCCGGAGAGAAGCTGTAACCCCAACGAGTATAATAGGCCGCCGCGGCGGCTCGAAGCTCCGGCGAGCCTTCGGGCAGGGCATAGGCGTGAATGTCGCCTTTGTGCGCCGCGGCCTGTTTTAAAAAAGCGTCGGGGGTTTTGAGATCCGGCTGCCCGATGGACAGGTTGTAGACGGTTTTTCCCGCCGCTTCGGCTTCGGCGATGAGCGGATTGTATTTTAAAATTTCGGGTTCGCGCATGTCCGCGACCCGTTTAGCAATGTGCATAAAAATCCTCCGGCGGATTCCGGGGAAAAAGAGGGCGTCCGATTTTTGGGACATGCGGTGTTTTCGCGGGGGACAAGGGTTGATTTCCTCGGTGAATGATGAATGAATGGCCGGGTGAGCGAAAAGCAAGCGAATTGCTTTGAAGAATTCTGCTTTGGTCAGATGATTCGTTTCGCTCACAGTCACCCGCGCGAAACCGCTGTTTCAAACTCAAGCGCTTAGGCTTGTTTTTCGGAATCCGCTAATATTTTAATAAGATAACGGCGATGTCTCGGACCGTCGAATTCGGTGAAATAGACGCCTTGCCAGGTGCCAAGGAGCAGACGGCCATCCTCAATGATGATGGTTTCGGAAAAGCCCATCATCGAGGCTTTGAGATGGGCCGCGGCATTGCCTTCCAGATGGCGGTAACCGTTCTCCCAGGGAACCATGCGTTCAAGCTGGTTGATGAGATCGGTTTTGACATCGGGATCGGCGTTTTCGTTGATGGTCAGCGCGGCGGTGGTGTGGGGCACATAGACGGTGACCAGGCCGTCAGTCACGCCGGTAGCGCGCACCGCGCTCTCGATTTCTTCGGTGATATCGTAAAATGCCGTGTGGGCTTTGGTTTGGATGGATTTGGTGATGGTTTTCATTTGGGTTGCCTTTATTTTGTTGCGTAAGCCCGGGTGATGCCGTCTTCGCTTTCACGCACCTCCAGCCCCGGAATGCTGGCCACAAACACCGAAAATTTGGAATAGCCTTTGTCCTTGAAGCGGAATTTGGGGAAGGCGTCGTGAACCATGTTGCCCAAGGGGCTTAGGTTGATGCCGCCGGGACCGGCTTCACGCACCCGCGCGGCGATATAATTTTCCACCTGGGTGGCAGACTCATCGGCGGCCCGCAGGCTCACCGTCATACCGCGGGGAGTGTTGGTGATGACGAAACGGCTGGATTCCTCTAGAAATTTGGAAAGCAGACTGTAGCCGTAGCTTCGCACGTCAAAATCGGGGTATTTGTTGCCCACCCGGGAGCCCACTTCGCCGAGGCCCGTGGCTTTGCCTTTGTTTTCGTTCTCGGTGATGATGCCGGCAATGGTGTTTTCCACCGCCGTGCGGGAAACCGTGGTGCGTTTTTTGCCCCGGGAGGTGTAGGCGGTGTCACCGCCGTCCTGGACATAGGTTTCCAAAATGTTTTCCAGTCTGACAAATTTGGAACAGGCGTTGCGGAAAGCGTCAGGTGTTTTTTCCTCGCCCATGCCGATGACCGTCATGCCGGACTCACGCAGGCGGCTGGCCAGCCGGGTAAAATCGGAATCGGAGGAGACGATGCAGAATCCGTCCACACGGCCTTCGTATAAAATATCCATCGCGTCGATGATGAGCGCCGAATCGGTGGCGTTTTTGCCGCTGACGTTGCTGAATTGCTGAATCGGCGTGATGGAGTTGGACAGCAGCACGTCTTTCCATTTGACGGCGTTGGATCGGGTCCAATCACCGTAAATACGTTTATAGGTGGCAATGCCGTAATCGCTGAGTTCATTTAAGATGGCGGCGATATATTTGGCGGAGATGTTGTCCCCGTCAATAAGCATCGCGAATTGCCGTTCTTCCATATTTTTTCTCCTTAACAGGATTGATTATATTAAGTCTTCAATCAAATGTTTCATATCATTATATCATAAAGGACACCGCCATGCACAATGAATTACGCCGAAGCGTCCGCAGTTCATCCTGTTCAAAGAATAATGATATTCCCGGGATCACCTGCCCGCAAAGCATAATATAAAATCGACTTAAACGCCCTTGAACATTTTATTAAACGTGATAAAATGTGTGTACACTTATCGGAAGAGCGGGGAATTCCCCGCGTGTCAATTCACAATTTGGAGGTAGTCATGAGCAAGATCAAATGGCCGATTGCCGCCGGTGCTCTAGGCACAGCGGCCGCGGCATCCTATGGGCTTTTCCGTTATCACAGAGACAATATGTCCCAGGCGAAGAAAACGACTTTCGGTATTATCTGTCCGATGCCGGAAGAGCTTGCGCCCTTTAAGGACGCCATGGACATCGATGAAATCAAACAGTTCTCCGGATTGACCTTTTATGAAGGGAAACTTGGAGAACAACACGTCGTGCTGGTGCAATGCGGGATCGGCAAGGTCAACGCCGCCGTCTGCGCCGAAGCGATGATGGCGCATTTCGATGTGGATTATCTCATCAACGTGGGTGTGGCCGGCGCGACGGATCCGGGAATCAATCCCGGTGATCTGGTCATCGGCACGGCAGCTGTCAATCACGACATGGACATTACCTGCCGGGGATACGCCCCCGGAGAAATTCCCGATATGGGCGTTACCAATTTTCCTTCGGACGAGATGCTGGTGAATCTTGCCGAACAGGCGTCGGCGGCCTGTGATTTGGAAGGAAGCCGGGTGCACAAAGGTCTGATTGCCTCCGGTGATCAATTTGTCGCCGGCGGGGAATTGGCCGAACGCATTACGGGAACGTTTCAACCCGCCGCCATCGAAATGGAAGGGGCCGCCATCGCCCAAACCGCGTGGCTGAATGAGGTGCCGGTGGTCATTATCCGATCAATCAGCGACAA
>CACZTE010000230.1 GCA_902784045.1 uncultured Eubacterium sp.
GTCGGTGATGTCGATCTGTCTGGCAAAATCATCGACCATGCGCTGCTCTTCGGGAGAGAGTGTCGCCCGTTCGTCAAATTGCTGAACCTCTGTTCCGTAAGACGACGATGAAGGAGGCGTCTGCATAGTAGGCTGATCGCCGCTGAAGGGATCTAAGGTTAAATTAGGCGCGGTTCCCGGGTTTTGGTTGTAACCAGGATTTTGGTTGTATCCCGGGGTTTGCTGTCCGCCGTAACCGGCGTTCTGTTGATAACCGGGATTAGGCGTGTATCCGGGGTTCTGAGGCTGTCCATAAGCGCCTTGTCCATAAGCGGCATTTTGATTGTAGCCCGAATTTTGAGGTCCGCCGTAACCAACGTTTGGATTATAGCCGGGATTTTGCTGCCCGCCGTAACCAGCATTTTGATTGTATCCGGAGTTTTGCGCTCCCCCATATCCGCCGCTTTGATTGTAACCGGAATTGGGATTCATTCCGGCGTTTTGGTTGGCATTTGGATTTTCAGGATTGTTTTGGCCGGGATTGCCCTGTCCGTTGAAGTCTGTTCCGTTGCCAAAACCAAAAGGATCGTTTTTGTAGTTGTTATCCATTTTTCCCTCCGTTTTTGGGATTCGGTCATAAACCGAATATCAATAAAATAATAAATAAAAAATGTAAAATATCAATCATACCAATTTGGATCTCACTGTTTTTATAGGCGCGAGACCGTTGCACTCCACTGTCCGATCGGCCGCCCGGGCAGTGTCACACGTCGTTAATTTTTGGAAGCAGTTTTGGCTTCCTTTTTGAAATTATCGTCGGTGAGGCCGTCTTGTTCAAACATGGCTTTCATCACCGAGATGTCCGAGGCCACGTCAATGGCCGTTTCCTGATATAAGGTATCGAGCAATCGTTCAAAGGCCAGTGAAATGGTGTCGATGGTCCCTTCGATATCCGATTTAGCTTTGGCGACATTATCGCCGGCAATTTTCTCATCGTTTAACTGTTGATATTGGATGATGAGCTTTTTGGTGGTGGGCAGATAGTAGCCCATAAACCGCCGCATTTCCATCACCCGTTCGGGATGTTCCTCGATAAAATCAAAAATCCGACGAATGACGGTTTCGAGTCTTCCCAGTTTTTGGGTCATTTCGGAATAAGGTGAAAGGCTCGCTCTGACAGAGGCAATGAGTTGTAAAGTTTCTTCACCTTCGTTAATGACTTCTCTAGCTTCCCTGTAAACGGGATTGTCAGCTTCTAGTTTTTTGCGGGCGGCTTCTTCCTCTTCCAGTCGTTTTTTCTCTTCGGCCATAAGAATCTGCCCTGCCATCATTTGTTCGTAGGCTTCCTGAGCTTCTTCGGAAAGGAGAAGATACTGGCCATCTTCGCTTAAACGTCCTTCGGGAAACATATCGTCGGCGATCATGCTCTTGAGATCTTTTGTGACATATCTGGATGATTTTCCCACCGCTTCGGAAAGCTCATCGGTTTCACAAAAGGGCCGTCCGCCCAAGGCTTTTTTGTAAATGCTGAAGCGATTTAAGCGCTTGGTCAAAAGACCCGAGCGACCACCCATGAAAACCCCGAGGACAAACAGACCCACAGCCACCGCCGTGGACACCACGCCGCCGCCGACTAAAAGTGCTCCAAGGGCAAGAGAGGCCGATGCGCCTATCGCGACAACGCTTCCTGCCAGTAGCGCCGGCGCGGAAAAAGTGCCTTTGGGGTTTTTGGCTATCGGCGCGTGAATCGGTTTTTTGTTTATCATCGCCGATTCGCCCATGGTCTTAATAGCCGCGGCTTTCATGGCTTTTTTGGCTTGATACGTCCCTTTTTTAAAGCCTTTTTGCGCTTCCTTCAGCGCCCGTTCGGTCATTTTGCCAATAAAACCACTCAATTCGGAATAATCGCTGTTGTTAATCGCACTTTGCATTTTGTCTCCTAATTCATCACCATAATTATTATTGTTGTAATTTTTATTTGCCATTGGACATCCTCTTTTTCTTTTGCGAATTATTTCAATGTTATTATACAGGGCAATTCTTAACGATTCCGATATTTTGCGTATTTTACCGTAAGGATAAAACGACATTTTGCTATATTTGCTATGGTGGTTTATAATATATTTACCAAATTGAAAAAAGTTATTTACAAATGGAGTTTACCATGTCATTTTCCCATGAGCAGGAACATAGTTTTTTGCGTTATATCGAAACAGCGAGAAAAACACGCGATGTTGTCGATCATCCCCGGGTGGCCTTTGCCGGTAAACGGGGTGCCTACGCCGAGGTAGCGGCCAAACAGTTTTTCGGGAACACGGCGAGCATCATTCCCCACGCGTCTTTTGAGGACGTGTTTAAAAGCATAACAGGCGGCGGAGCGGATTACGGTGTGCTTCCCATTGAGAACAGTTCTACCGGCGCCATTGCCGCCGTCTACGATCTGTTTGCCCGCTATCGCGCCGTAATTGTCGGGGAAACCGCCGTCGCCATCCGCCATTGTCTGATGGCCCTTCCCGACGCGTCCCTTGACACCATCAAAAATGTCTATTCCCACGAACAGGGATTTTATCAATCTCGGGAATATTTATCCGCCCATCCAGGATGGCAATGTGTTCCATATCACAATACCGCCGTTGCCGCTCACATGGTGGCCAAGTCAGGAGATCTTTCCTTCGCGGCAATCGCCGGCAGGCAGGCCGCAGAACTTTACGGTCTTAATATTCTCGCGGAAAACATCAACTCATCGGACGTCAACACTACCCGCTTTGTGATTATCTCTCCGATGCCTGAAATCCGTCCCGGCGCGAATAAAATCTCCATCGCTTTTACACTGCCTCACACCCGGGGCGTCCTTTACCGCTTGCTTGGCATTTTTGCCGAACAGGGCCTCAATTTATGCAAAATTGAATCGCGTCCACTGCCCGACGCACCTTGGGAATACCGGTTTTATCTTGATTTTTTAACTGATCCCTCCGATGCCTATGACGCGGAAAACGAAACCGCGGAAAGCGAAGAAGACGTCATAGCTTACATGGATTTACTACGTCGGGTCATTGCCGAAACAGGAAGCTTTGATTATCTGGGATACTATCCATCGGGAACTTAATTAATAAATTGTCCAATGCTTATAATATTTCGTTAAGCTCATCAAAGCCATTTAAAAATATGCTATAATAGGCATGGATTATTGTGTCCGTTATTAGGCACTATATTGTAATACATTTTCAGCATGATTCTTTAATTTGGGTGTTTTATTATGCGCAAAGATAACGATAAACGAATTTATCTCAACGACTGGGACACGACCACTGTCTATTTAAAAAACGTCGTCGACGATCCCGACATCGAAGTCGGTGAACATACCTATTATAATGATCCGGATCATGATCCCCGGGATTTTGTCAAAAACAATGTCCGCTATCATTTTCCGGAATTTTATCACGATAAGTTGGTCATCGGA
>CACZTE010000231.1 GCA_902784045.1 uncultured Eubacterium sp.
ACGAAAATGGATGGTCACCGGATGGCCCGATCTTCCATTATTATACACCCACTACATGCGTCAGGGATATATCTCGGTCCATCCAACGGTACGCATTCGGGAAGAAACACTTGATGGCGGTGAAACAGCCTATATTCTTTGTTTTAAGTCTCAGGGAAAACTTTCCCGAAAAGAGATAGAAATACCCCTTGAAAAAAAATCATTTGACGAATTGGAGGACTTAATCGGTTTGCCATTGATTGTTAAAACCCGAAAAACCTACGCACTGCCAAATGGTCATAAGCTGGAAGTCAATGCTGTCGATGTCGGATTGGACTCCGAATTTATGTACGCGGAAATCGAATTTGACTCAATTGAAGAGGCAAAATCCTTTGATCCCGCTTCCCTAGGGATCGAACGCTATCTTTCAGATGACGTGACCATGCAGGACGGCCAAAGCATGGGCGCATATTGGGAAGAAACCAGAATGTGTATGATATAAAAAAGGAGACGAAATGACAATACCCTCAAGTATTTACGGAAAATGTAAAGACACTCTTCCGCTAGTAAAGAGCGTTATGCTCGAGCGTTTAACCCGGTTAAACAAAGAGACAAAAGAAAAAACCGGTGAAGGCATCTATGAACATCTCAATTCCCGCATTAAATCAGAAGATAGCATGCGAGAAAAATGCGAGAGAAAAGGGGTTCCCATCACACCGGAGTCCGCATTGTCCAAAATTTACGACGCTGTCGGTTTTCGTGTCGTCACAACCTTTATTGACGATATTTACACAAATGTAAATTACCTCAAAAGCTTTGATGACATCACTGTTATCGAAGAAAAAGACTATATTCGCCACGCAAAACCAAACGGCTACCGCAGCTATCACATGATTTTAGCGCTGTCACTTCCCTATGAGGATATTCTGGGCAATAATCCGGGTACGTTCTACGTCGAAATCCAGTTGCGTACCATCGCTATGGATACCTGGGCCAGCCTTGAACATCAAATGAAATACAAACACGATATCGGAAGCGCCAATCAAAAGCTGATTACTGTTGAACTCAAACGCTGCGCCGATGAGCTCGCGTCCTGTGATGTGTCCATGCAAACCATCAGAGATTTAATCCGAGACAGTCAGTAATCTCAGACAAAAGACAACTAAAAAAGTTTACATCCAAGAAAATAATCAGCAAATCATTTGATCTTAGAAACGAGGTAAAATATGGCTAAAATACTACTTGCTGAAGACGAAAAAGAATTGCAAAAAGCCGAAGTGACGGTCCTTCAAATCTCCGGATATGAAGTTGATGCCGTCAACAACGGCAAAGAGGCTGTTGAAGCAGTTAAAACAAACATTTACGATTGCATAATTCTTGACATTATGATGCCCGTTATGGACGGTATCGAAGCACTCACAGCCATACGAGCATCCGGTAATGTTACACCAGTAATACTACTCACCGCCAAATCGGAAGTTGATGACCGCATAACAGGACTTGACGCGGGAGCTGATGACTATCTGACCAAGCCTTTTGCGATGAAAGAGCTCCTCGCCCGCATCCGTTCCATGACCAGAAGAAATGAGACCTACACTCCTTCCACATTAAGTATCGGCAACGTCACATTAAATGTCGACCAGCAAGAAATTGCTGTCGAAAACGCTATACGGTTGGCCAGCAAAGAAAGTAAGTTGATGGCGTTTCTCATCCTTAACGCCGGAAAAGAAATCTCAACACAAGAAATCTTCAATCATGTTTGGCAGGGAGATCCCGAAGCCGATTTGGATATTGTCTGGATTTATATTTCATATTTACGCAAAAAACTCGAGTCCATCGATGCCAACATCTTCATTCAAGGTGAACGCAATCAAAGCTTTACACTGATTGTTCAATCAAATTAAAACGGATTCCAAGTGAGTCACCAAAATGTATATTAAAAAACTCAGACGCCGCTTTATTATTTTGTCTACCATCTCAATCTTTATCATTCTTATCATTGTTCTGGGGCTTTTAAACATGCTAACCGTTCAAACGACTTATTATGAGATCAATGCTGTTTTGGATTATATTATCCAATATGACG
>CACZTE010000232.1 GCA_902784045.1 uncultured Eubacterium sp.
CGCGCCGACGACGATTTTAGCCGAGCAGCACGAAAAAACCTTCAAGGAGCGTTTTTCAAAATTCCCTGTCAAAATTGAATCAATCAGTCGGTTCAAAAGCAGAAAGAAACAGACCGAAATCTTAAATGACCTCAAAAAAGGCGCCGTGGACATCATTATCGGCACTCACAGACTCCTGTCCAAAGATATCTCCTTTTATGATTTGGGATTACTCATTGTCGATGAGGAACAGCGGTTTGGCGTCAAAGATAAAGAAAAACTAAAAACCTTGCGGGTCAACGTGGATGTGTTAAGCTTAAGCGCCACACCCATTCCAAGGACCCTGCACATGTCGATGACCGGTGTCCGTGATATGAGCGTCATTGAGCAGGCCCCCATCGGGCGAAAACCCGTGGAGACTTACGTCATGCGGGATAACCCCCTCTTTTTGGCGGACGCCATCCGTCGGGAATTGGCCAGAGGCGGTCAGATTTACATTGTGCATAACCGCATCGAGGATATTCTGGATGTGGCGGCCAAATTTTCCCGCGTCGTTCCGGAAGCAAAAATTAAAGTCGCTCACGGACGGATGAGCGGCGCGTATCTCGAAAATGTTATGAATGATTTTGTGTCGGGGAATTTTGATATCCTGCTCAGCACAGCTATCGTGGAATCCGGTCTTGACGTCCCAAAAGCCAACACGATGATTGTCAGCAATGCCGATCGTATGGGACTCTCCCAACTTTATCAAATTAGAGGACGGGTGGGACGCTCAGAGGCCCAAGCCTATTGTTATCTCACTTATCAGAAGCCGGAAGAAAAATTGTCTCCCGACGCGAAAAAACGCCTGAAGGCCATTCGGGATTTTACGGCTTTCGGAGCAGGATTTAAAGTGGCGATGCGCGATTTGGAAATTCGCGGAGCAGGCAATATTCTCGGAGCCGAACAATCGGGCCATATGATCAACGTCGGCTATGAAATGTATTGCCGAATGATTGAGGAGGCCGTGCGTGAAGCATCCGGCGGCGCTGTCAAAAAAGAAAGAGTGCCGATCAGGCTAAATTTGGATATCGACGCTTTCATTCCCAAAGATTATATCAGTTCGGAAATGACCAAATACGAGGTGTACAAAAAAATCGCCCGCATCGCCAGTGAGGATGATATGCGCGAAGTACGTGAAGAGCTTAATGACCGTTTCGGCAATGTTCCGGGAAATGTTAATTATCTTTTGATGCTGTCGCTCATTTCACAACTAGCGGAAGATCACGATATTGCGGAAATCAGCGAAAAAGCGGGAACCATTCGATTAACCTTTGCAAAGGAAGCTGAGATTAAACTGCCCGACGCCGTCACTATTCAAAAACTGTATGACCGCTACGATTTGCGATTAAAAGCAGATGATGGGCAAAACCGAACTTGGCAGATTAAAAAAGCCGGCAGCTCACCGGAAAAAAATTTGCGTCGTCTTATCAGCTTTTTAAACGTGATTTAATAGACCCTTGCAAAATCATTTGACAAATAGTAGAATAATAAAATCAATTTTAAAACGAAGAGAGGACAACAAAAAATGCATAAATTGATTCGAATTGCGGCTGCTCTCACGGCTTTGCTGTGCTTGAGTTTTACCATTAGCGGCTGCGCGATGGTTTCGGTTAATCCCGAAAGAGACAACGCCCAGGTTTTGGCTGTCGTTGACGGCAATGAGGTCACAAAGAGTGTCTATAATAACACAATGGCATCCACACAGTTAACCTATGAATCTTCCGGCCAGAACATGCCGACGGGAAAAGAACTTGAGAAACTTCACAAGAGTACCGCGGAAAGCGTCATCAACAATGCCATTTTGGCGGAAAAAGCCAAAAAAGAAAAAATGAAAGTCGATGAAGCCGCTGCCAAAAAAACAGGTAAAAGCAGCTATGATGCCATCAAAAAAGCCGCTGCAAAAAAATACGAAAGCATATTAAAAGCAAATTATACCGACGACAAAACCTACGCCAAATTTATGGAAGATGACGCCGTCACTTCCGCGTATGCCGATAAAGCCATGACAGCCCATCAAGACGCCCTCAAAAAAGACTCAAAAGCGTTTTTGGAAGAGTCCGTCGGCACCATTGACGGAAAAGATGTCACTCACGGTGAATACGAATACTATTTAATCAGCGAAATACCCAGAGCTTACAGCACAACAGGAAGCCCGCTGGATACCAGCGATGACGATGTCATGAAAAAGACCAACAAAACCATTTTTGAAAACATCGCCCTCAACCGCAAGCTGATTCAATACGCTGAAGACAACAAGATTGAAGTTTCCGATGATGATGTCAAAACAGCACAGAAAACCCTTCAGTCCACAATGGACATGTATTTCCAGGATGAAGCGGGCTTAAAAAGCTTTTTGGAAGGCTACTATATGAGCGTCAATCAATATAAAGACTACCAAAAAGAAGAAGCCAAGGCTCAAGCCGCCAGCACCGCCATTCAGGAAAAAATCGAAGAAGACATCAAGCCGACGGATAACGATCTTCGCGGATATTTCAATGAACATAAAAACGAATATGACACCTCTACAGTGAGTGCCTGCCACATTTTGGCGGAAAACGAAACATTGGCCAACGAAGTATACGATAAAGCCAAGGACTGCAAATCAAAATCGGATTTTGAAAAACTCATCAAAGAATACAAGGGCAAAACC
>CACZTE010000233.1 GCA_902784045.1 uncultured Eubacterium sp.
CAAAACAGTATAACGCAAATCCAACTTGAATAAAACTGAATCCTTCGTTATAATCAGAAATAATTTCCATATAGGAGAGAGAAAATGCTTGATCTTTTTAAAAAATATAGTTTCTGGATTGCTATTGTGGCAATTATTCTATTAATATTGTCCTGGATCAGTCTCGGAACTTCTACGAAATATAATCTTGATCGAAGTAATACCCAATTAATTCGGGGTGTTGATGTGTCAACTTATCAAGGAGATATCAATTGGGAAGCTTTTGATGCTCAGGATATTCGTTTTGCTTTTATTAAAGCGACGGAAGGCAGTTGTTTTGCTGATGAAACCTTTGAAAAAAATGCCGAATCAGCTGAAAAACACGGAATTTATGTCGGAGCATACATGTTCTATGACTATTCGGAAAGCGCCGATAAACAAGTTGAACAATTCATCAAAACCGTTCCCAAAAAAGCTAAACGGCTTCCTCCCGTTATTGATGTGGAAAATTTACCTTTAGATGATTTGTCATCTTTTGATAATACGATAAAAGAGATTAATACGATTGTTGTTAGATTAAAAGAAACATACGGGAAAACGCCGATTATTTATGCTAATCATAATACTTACGATACTTATATCGCCACACGTTTTTCGGATTGTCCGATTTGGATCAGCGATTATTCCAGCACGGAACCTGTGCTATCAGATGGGAGGAACTGGACATTTTGGCAGTATTCCAACCGCGGCCTTTTGTTTGAAACAAAAGGTTCGGAACGCTTTGTAGATATGAATCTTTTTAACGGAGATATTAACGCGCTTAAAGCATTTCTTAATTAAAAATGATTATTATCATCAACTAGCTTAATAATGGCATAAATTGGTTGATTAACAACTTTCAACTTTTCAAAAAACGGATGGTTGAAAATATACATATAAATAATACTTGAAAAACACTGTTGTCGGTCTTAAAATGGCGAACAGGAATTAACAAATAGCAGGAGGATGAGCCTTTGAGTACGTTAGTGATTGTAGAATCGCCGGCTAAGGCAAAAACCATAAAAAAATATTTACCCCAAGGTTATCGGGTTCAGGCAACAATGGGTCATGTGATCGACTTGCCTAAAAGCCGCATCGGCATTCACGTCGATGATCATTTTAAACCCGACTATATTACAATTCGCGGTAAAGGGGAATTGTTGAGCAATTTAAAAAAAGAAGCGAAAAAAAGCGACAAAATTCTTCTGGCAACTGACCCCGATCGTGAAGGCGAGGCAATTTCCTGGCATGTGGCAAATAAACTTGGAATAGAGCCGGAAAGCGCATGTCGTATTGAATTTCATGAAATTACGAAAAACGCTGTCAATCAGGCACTAAAGAATGTCCGAGCGATTGATATGGATTTGGTGGATGCCCAGCAGGCCCGTCGTGTTTTAGATCGGTTGGTGGGTTATTCACTCAGTCCTTTTTTGTGGGACAAGGTAAAAAAAGGATTGAGTGGAGGACGTGTTCAATCTGTTGTGACAAGAATTATTGTTGACAGAGAAAAAGAAATCGAGCAATTTGTTCCTGAAGAGTATTGGAAAATTAACTTGTTATTAAAACACGATGATTCAGCACCTTTCACGGCAAACTTTTATTCGGAAAACGGAAAGAAAATTACCATTCCCAACGAGGAAGAAGCTTTGCGTCTGGAGAGCATAATTAACGATCATCGTGATAATATTCTAGTCGGTGATGTCACATCAAAAACCAAATATCAAAAACCTCCATTGCCTTTTACGACCAGTACGTTGCAGCAGACGGCTTATAAAGCTCTTGGATTTAATACGCAACGAACAATGCGCATCGCTCAGCAGCTTTTTGAAGGTGTCACAATAGCAGGAAGAGGGCAGATCGGTTTAATCACTTACATCCGAACTGATTCCACCAGACTCGCGTCAGAAGCAGTGGATGGCGCGCATCGGTTCATTAACAATCATTTTGGAGATAACTATCTGGGAAATGGTAAAAAGGCTGCCAAAAAGAAAAATATACAAGATGCCCATGAAGCCATTCGGCCTGTCGATGTCTTTTTGACGCCTGATGATGTTAAAGATTCGTTGGAAAGAGATCAATACAGATTATACCAATTAATCTGGGAACGTATGATTGCCAGTCAAATGGCGTCTGCCGTTTATGATAACACTAAAGCTGATGTGCTTTGCGGGCCGTTAAAATTTGTTGTAAGCGGAGAATTGATGCGTTTTGACGGATTTACGCGCGTGTTAAAATCCTCCGCGAAAAAAGATAATCCGCTTCCCGTACTTCAAAAAGGCATGATCTTGGATTTGATTAAGCTTAATAAGGAACAGAAGTTTACCCAGCCGCCCTCTCGTTTTAACGAAGCGTCATTGGTTAAATATCTGGAAGAAAACGGAATAGGCCGTCCAAGTACATATGCGCCCACAATCGCGACAATTAAAAATCGCTATTATGTTGAAGTCAAGGATAAATTGTTTTATCCGACAGAGCTTGGAATAAAGGTAACCGAATTGATGGAAACTTATTTTCCCGATATTGTCGATGTCAAATTCACGGCAAAAATGGAAAATGAGCTGGATGAAGTGGCAAACGGAAAACGCAATTGGGTTAAACTGATGGAAGGATTTTACGGTCCTTTCGAAAAAGAAATGGCTCATGCAAAAAGCACAGCCGAAAACGTAAAAATAGAAGATCCACTGTCGGATGAGTTTTGTGAGATTTGCGGTCGACAAATGGTTATCAAAAACGGCAAGTACGGTAAATTCCTTGCTTGTCCCGGATATCCGGATTGTAAAAACACCAAACCCTATTTAGAAAAAACCGGCGGAATTTGCCCCGAATGCGGAGGAGATCTCGTTAAGCGCAAATCGAAAAAAGGGAGAACATTTTATTCGTGTTCAAATTATCCCAAATGCGAATACGTCAGTTGGGATACACCGACTTCTCAAAAATGTCCTGTTTGCGGAAATACCATGTTCACAAAGGGATTCGGAAAACGCAAACGAACCTATTGCGCGTATTGCGAATCGCATAATCAAAAAGCAAATTAATGAAAAAAATCAATTTATGAATCAAACAACATGATTAATCAAGAATAATCGGAGGAAATATGTTAAAAGCAACAACCATTATCGGTATTCGTCATAATGGAAAGTCCGCCATCGCGGGTGATGGACAAGTGACGATGGGCGAATCGGTCATTATGAAAAAGACCGCCAAAAAAGTCAGAAGACTCTATCATGGAAAAGTAATTTCCGGTTTCGCGGGAACCGTTGCCGACGCCTTTACATTAGCCGAGCTTTTTGAGCATAAACTTGAGGAATATAACGGCAATCTCCGCAGAGCGGCTGTGGAACTTGCCAAAGACTGGCGCTCTGATAAGGTGCTTCGAAAACTCGAAGCTCTTTTGATAGTGATGGACGCCGAGGATATGCTCATCATTTCCGGCACCGGAGAAGTCATTGAACCCGATGACGGGATTGCAGCCATAGGCTCCGGTGGCAACTACGCTCTTGCTGCGGCCAGAGCTTTAAAAGCGCATTCCGATTTAAGCGCGGAAGAAATCGCTTATGAATCTTTAAAAATCGCATCGGATATTTGCGTGTATACTAACGACAACATCATTGTGGAAAGTTTGTAGGATGATCATGAAAAGAGAAATGAAAGAACTGACTCCCCGGGTCATTGTCAATGAGCTAGACCGTTACATTATCGGTCAGGATAAGGCCAAAAAAGCGGTCGCTGTTGCTCTTCGCAACCGATATCGCCGTTCGTTACTCTCTGAGGAAATCAGAGAAGAAATCACCCCTAAAAATATCATTCTGATGGGGCCGACGGGTGTCGGGAAAACCGAAATTGCAAGACGCATTGCCAGATTGGTCAGCGCGCCTTTTATCAAAGTGGAAGCTACAAAATTTACCGAAGTCGGATACGTTGGCCGCGATGTGGAATCTATGGTCAGAGATTTAGTTACAACCTCTATCCGCATGGTTCAGCAACAGAAAATGGAAGAGGTTAAAACCGAAGCCGAAAAACGCGCCAATCGAATCATTTTGGACGCTCTGGCGCCTAAAATCAAAAAAGATAATAAAAAAGAAACGCTGGTCAATCCCTTTGATCTGCTTTCAAAAGGCATGACAAACGGGACCGCTGACGCATCAACCGAGCAACCGGAAGATCCGGAAGAAAAAAAGATTCGTCTTGAAAAACGCAGTGAAATTGAAAAAGCGCTGATGGATGGAAAATTGGAAGATGAGGTCATCGACATTGAAGTGGATGACGATTTATCAAAATCGATCGGTGTCATGGCCGGCATGAGCGAAGATATGACCATCGAAATTGGCAATATCTTTGACGGTCTGCTTCCCGGTAAAAAGAAAAAGAAAAAACGTCATTTGTCGGTTAAAGACGCCAGAGAAGTGCTCATTAATCAAGAAGGGCAAAAATTAATCGATATGGATGAAGTTCATGAGCAGGGCTTAAGAGAAGCAGAACAAAACGGTATTATTTTCATTGATGAAATAGATAAAATCATTGCCAGCGGCGCCGCGGCGCATGGGCCGGATGTGTCCAGAGAAGGCGTTCAGCGCGATATTTTGCCGATTGTCGAAGGCAGCACCATTAATACCAAATACGGACCCGTCAAAACAGACTTTATGCTCTTTATCGGCGCCGGCGCTTTCCATGTTGCTAAAATTGAGGATATGATTCCCGAGCTTCAAGGCCGTTTCCCGGTAAGCGTCACGTTGGAAAGCTTGACGGTGGATGATTTTGTCGCGATTTTGACCCAGCCGGAAAATGCCGTTGTTAAACAATACACCTCACTGCTCGAGACAGAAGGCATCCATTTGGATTTCAAAGAAGACGCTCTACGCGCCATTGCCGAGATTGCATTTAACAAAAACGAAGAGGAAGAGAATATCGGAGCGAGAAGACTGCACACGGTCTTTGAAGAACTCCTTGAAGAAGTGTCATTTTACGCCAGTGACTACGACCAGGATGTCTTTGTCATCGACACAAATTATGTTAATTCCGTGTTCAAATCTGAAGAAAAAGCAAAAAGTTACGACAAATATTTGCTTTAAAGCTTGCATAGTGTAAGATTATCCGTTAAAATACAAAAGTTGTATCAATACTCACATTTTCTAAAAGCGGCTCCGGTGCCTTCGGGTGAAACCCCGCTAAAAAAGAAAATGGAAGAAAAACCAGGAGGAAATTATGGCTATTGTAACAATGAAACAACTGCTTGAAGCAGGTGTCCATTTCGGACATCAAACCAGACGTTGGAATCCGAAGATGGC
>CACZTE010000234.1 GCA_902784045.1 uncultured Eubacterium sp.
AATCACTTTCAGAGAATCATACCCATCAAAAATACCCTGCCATTTCATTTTTTCTTCCGCGATGAATTGGGCTTTTACCACAGATAACCCTTTTGACGCGATATTCTCAACCTCTTTTGCAGGCATATTGTCAAATAAAGAAATCTGTTCTTTCACAAAAGACCTCCTGTTGTTTTATCGAAAATATATCATATCACGTTATTTTAAATCAAACATGACACAATTCCCGTTTGTTCTGTCTATTTCAATAATATTTTACATTATTCAATGCGGAAAACGCAAACAAAAACAAATTAGGATATTCTTTCTAGAAAAGAATAAACATTGAGTTAATCAAATTATCGCATCGTTTCATTTTAATCCGTCGTCTTGCAATACTTAGGGCACGGATTCAAAAAAAGAAGAGCTTCCGAAGAAGCTCCTGAGAAAGCATAGTTAATCACAAATCGCTAAATATTCACAATTGATCTTTCATCGCAAGTATATGATTGAATATCGTACCATCAATGATTATTTTCCGACCATTTCATTGACGGACACGACATCGTGCTCCCCTTTAAGCAACCCTTGACTGTCGGTAGGGCCGTTAAAATAATCCCTGGTTTCCGCGACGATAACTCCGCTTAAAGCAAGGAGGGCAACTAAGTTGGGCAGTGCCATCAACGCGTTGAAAATATCGGCAATGGTCCACACAGCTTCAAGTGTCATGATGGGAGCAATAAAAATCGCCAATATATAAAGATAGCGATAAATCATAACCGATTTTTTATTACGACCGGAAAAATATTCCAAGCATCGTTCGCCGTAATAATCCCATCCGAGAATCGTGGTAAAGGCAAAGAATGACAAACAGATCATCAACAGGATGGCGCTGAACTGTTCCGGGAAGGGCAGGCCTTTTTGAAAAGCGTTGATGGTGACATTGACGCCTTCAAGCCCGATATCCCAGGATTTGGTAATGACAATGGACAAGCCCGTCATCGTACAAACAACAATCGTGTCGATAAAAGTTCCCGTCATGGTGACCAGACCCTGACGCACACAGGAGTTTGTCTGAGCGGCGGCCGCGGCAATCGGCGCGCTACCAAGACCGGCTTCATTGGAGAAAATCCCCCGGGCAATCCCCTTTTGCATTGCGATGATAATAGCGCCCAAAGCGCCGCCGGCAACGGCACGCATTCCGAAAGCACTCTGAACGATTTCGACAAAAGCCGCGGGCACTTCGGTGATGTGGGTAAGGATGATGATTAACGCGCATAAAATATAGGCAACTGCCATAAAAGGCACAACAATTTCAGACACCCGGGCAATACGTTTCAAGCCGCCCAAAATAACAGCAGCCACCAGAATCGTAAGAATGATGCCGCCAATGATGACAGACCAGGACAGTTCATTGCCGAACAAATTGACGGTTGCCGCGTTATTCGGGTCAAAAACGGTATTGATTGATGAGATAATCCCGTTGGCCTGAGTAAAGGTTCCGATGCCGAACAGGCCGACACACATACCGAAAAACGCGAAGAGTTTAGCAAGCCATTTCCATTTTTCTCCCATCCCCTTTTCGATATAATAAAACGGTCCGCCAAGGGCATGTCCGTCTTCATCAATGGTTCTGTAACGAACGGCAAGCAGTCCTTCGGCGTATTTGGTCGCCATACCAAAAAGCGCCGCGATCCACATCCAGAAAAGCGCGCCGGGACCGCCGGAGACAATGGCCGTGGCCACACCGACAATATTTCCGGTACCAATGGTCGCGGAAAGCGCCGTACAAAGAGCGGCGAAACTCGACACTTCTCCGGTACCGCCCTCTTCATTTTGAAACATAAACTTAAGGGCTTTCGGCAGATGAACAATCTGAAGACCTTTTAAGCGGATCGTAAGAAAAATTCCGGTAAACAGAATCATGACAATCAGGGGGACACCCCATACAAAACTGTCAACGGCATTTAAAAAATCCATAAACATACAACAACGTTCCTCCTCTAAAAAATGAAAATAAATAAGGAAGAAAAAACAAACGTTGATGCGTTAAAAAAAATGAGTGCAATAAAAAAATGCGTATGTTTTCGGTCTTCCTTATGTTTGTCTGGGAGAGAACACAAAGCAAAACCTTGCCCTGTCCCTTGTGCCTGAGAGATAAGGCCCAAAGCTCATGACGAGCTTCCGAATCCGCCAATCATTATACTAATCAACGGATCCGCCGTATACAGCCACCAATCATACTGCATACGAGGGATTACACCTTCGGCGCTCAAATACATATCAGAATACCAATCAACATGTAACAAATCACAAAAACGGATGGGAATCATGGCTTGCGCAGCAAAGATGCACACGTTGAACTGGATTCGTCTTTCATTTGAGACTCTCCAGAGCTGTGTCATACACAACAAAATCATCTTAGCATAATCTTAGAATGTATGCAACCACTATCTAATCGACAACAGTGTAAAATAATTGTGGAGTTTTAAGAGATAGAAAAGACCAGCCCGACGTGTTAGAATAAATTTAACAACCAAAAACTAATACGGAGGACTGGCCTTATGGAAGAAATTATAGCACGACTCAGCGCGGAAATGGTAAAAAATATTTGTGAAAAAGCATTTTGTTGTTAATGGCAAGGGTTGGCAGAACTGACCGGGCAAGTGAAAGAAATCTGCATGTCAACAGGACGAAAGGTTG
>CACZTE010000235.1 GCA_902784045.1 uncultured Eubacterium sp.
ACACATTTCGGACGGGTGTTAACCGCCGACAGAGTTGTCGCTAACAAACAATTAAAAGAAGCGATTCATACTCATTTTGAAGGAATATGCGCTGAAATGGAAGGTGGCGCCGTGGCGCAGGTTGCGCAGGTCAACAATGTACCGGTCATTATCGTACGGGGTATTTCAGATTTGGCCGACGAAGATTTGACGGAAACCTACAAAGGCCATTTTGACGCTGCAGTAGAACGGGCAGCACTGTTTACCACTGCGATGGTCAATTATATCAATGATGACACAGGATGTGAAGCTAATGCCTGAACATGATGATTTTTTTCAGACAACGTTGCCAGCGCATCGGCCGACTTGGGCGGAAATTGATTTAGACGCCTTTTATCACAATTATGCCGCTATAAAAAAACGTGTTGGACCCGGTGTCAAAATTATCGGCGTTGTCAAAGCCGACGCTTACGGACATGGTGTTGATATTCCGGAAATGCTTCAAAACGAAGAAGTAGATATGTTGGCCGTTGCTTTTCTCGATGAGGCTATTGCGCTGCGCCAGCGGGGAATTGACCGTACGGATATTATGCTACTCGGTTATTCCCCTGTCGAGGCTATTCCCGAGATTGTTGAATGGGATATCGAACCGGCGGTCTACACCTATGATTTTGCCAAAGCATTATCGGATTATTGCGCCGAGACGGGAGACAGCGTTCGTGTTCACGTTAAGGTTGATACCGGTATGGGGCGCATTGGTTACCGGTGGGATGAAGCGGCTGAGGAAATCGAAAAACTCGCAGGCCTTCCCGGCATTCGGCTGTACGGATTGTTCACACATTTCGCGACGGCAGATCAAGCGGACAAGGCGTTTACAGATCTTCAAACGCAGCGTTTTAAGGATATTGTAACCGAGTTAAAAGCACGGGGTGTTGATATTCCCTTTAAGCACGTGGAAAATTCCGCCGCTATCATCGATTTTGACAAAAGTATCTATAACGCGGTGCGCCCCGGCATTATTCTTTACGGTTTGTATCCCTCGGATGAAGTCCAAAAAGAGAAGCTGCCGTTGACACCCGTGATGCGTTTTAAAACGACGGTTTCATATCTTAAAAGGATTGAACCCGGCGATTCTCTGGGATATGGGAGAGCCTACATCGCCGAGCGTCCCCGGTTGATTGCCACATTGCCCGTTGGATATGCCGATGGTTACACCCGTATGCTTTCGGGGAAGAACACGGATGTATGGATTAACGGCCGCCGCGCGCCAGTAGTCGGCAATATCTGTATGGATCAATGCACAGTGGATGTCACCGATGTGCCGGGTGTTGAAATCGGTACTGAGGTGGAACTTTTCGGAGAACACATCACCGCCGATGAAATTGCCGAAAAACTCGGCACCATCAATTATGAGATTGTTTGTATGGTTAATAAACGCGTGCCCAGAATTTATCAATTTATGGGTCAAAAGCATTTGGAAGCAGAAATACTAAACGACGGATTTTATGGAAATTTTTAAGGAACCGCCGTAATAATGATTTGTCAGGTGTACAATTAGCGTTTATCAATGAAAAAGCTTCTTTCACAAAAATTGTGAGAAAGAAGCTTTTTTAATGCGTGCTGATGAACAAAGGTTACTTTTACCATGGCACGCGTTGATGTTAACGCTCTTCGATATATACTTTGTCAACGTGTTTTATTAATATATTTCGCCGATCGTATCTTCAGCCCGGTCAACTTTTCTGGTTGAACCAATGGCAAAATGGGTGATTTCACAAAAGGTTTTCTATAGGACTGTTTAAATATTTATGACGTGTGTGACATGTTGTAATGTTTGTTATTATATCTTATTTGCGATATGTGTTGTCTATCATTATTGAATCGTTGGCGCTGCTTTTGCATTTTTTTATGGCCATTCAATGTGTCTTGACGTGGAATAATTGGGACGCGCGATTTAAGGTAAAATCACCTCGACATATTTGATGGCAATGTCTTGAGCGCGAAACATGCGCTCATGTTCGGTTGCGGGACCAATGTCGATGTGCTCTTTCTCAGCGTCATAACAAACACAAACAATTTGAAAGCCGCAGTTTTTAAAATAACCCAGCGAATCCTCAAAAAAAGCGTTGTCATCGGTTTTAAACCGAATGAAGCCCTTTGGTTTTAAAATGGTTTGATAGAGTTTTAACTGCCTCGGATGGGTCAGGCGGCGTTTGTGATGCTGTCTTTTGGGCCAGGGGTTTGCGAAATTGATAAATAATCCGTCGACGGTGTCCTCCGGCGAAAAAACATCGGTAAAACGCGTAATGTCATAAGCAGTGAGACGAACATGATTCTCGGCGTTTTGGGTTTGA
>CACZTE010000236.1 GCA_902784045.1 uncultured Eubacterium sp.
CAAACACGGCGTGATGCTCATGCCTGCCGAGATGACGCCATGAGAGAATGTCCGATATTTCTTCCAATGTGCCCAATCCGCCGGGCAGCGCGATAAAGATATCTCCCAACTCAAACATGCGTTGTTTGCGCTCTGCCATCGACGATACCACCTGTTTTTCGGTTAAATCGTCTCTGACCATTTCAGGCGTATCCAAAAAAGCCGGCACAATGCCGATGGCTTTTCCGCCGCCGGCAAGGACTTTTTCGGACAAAGCGCCCATCAGTCCCGTTTTGCCGGCGCCGTAAATTAACGTGTGTCCGTTTTTCGCGATATAGTCACCGAGCATTTCCGCGGCAGTGGTATAGCTTTGTCGGTGTCCTGCTCTCGCGCCGCAGTAAACTGTGATGTTCATGTTATGCTTTTAATCCTTTTATAAATGCTTCCCATTCTGTCTCTTTAAAACCGATACACAACCCGTCATCCCGCGCGAGCAGCGGCCGTTTGACCAGTTTTCCGTCTTCGGCAAGTTTTCGCACGATCTCTTCATGGGTCATTTGGGGCAGGCGGTCTTTGAGCTTTTGCTCGCGGTAGAGCGCCCCCGACGTGTTGAAAAATTTTTTGTCCGGCGCGTCGGTTTTAGCCATGAGCGCTTCGATTTCGACGGCGCTTAACGGATCCGCCACCAAATCTCTTTCGACGTAGGCCACGCCGGCCGCGTCCAGGTATTTGCGCGCTTTACGGCAAGTCCCGCACCGTGGATAATGCAGAAACAACAGCTTGGTTTTGACCAACGCCTCAAAATCATAATTGTATTGATATTCGGGCGTCAGATGAGAACTGTCCCCAATGTAGTCGATGGTGAGCTCGCCGTCTGCGTTAAAGGTAAATTTGGACACGGCAACGTTGTCGAGGACCATTTCCTGCATCTCTTCGGCGGGAATGCCTTTGGCGTAGTTGAGGAAGGTTTGAATGCTGAAGCCGTGAGCGGCCATGGCGATGGTTTTGCCGGGATTGTCGCGGACGATGTTTAACACGGCGTCGCGCATCCGCTCATAGACGGCTTTTCCCGTCTCACCGCCCGGCGCCGACGCGAGCCCGGGCCTGATCACGCTGTCGCGGGAAAACGTCGGAAACATGATGTCGACCTCGGTGAGGGTCCTGGCTTCCGCCGCGCCCTGGTTCATTTCGATAATGCCGGGCTCCACGATAATCGGCACGTTGTCTTTGCGTTCACCTAGGATAAAATCCAAGGTTTGCCGGGCGCGTTTTAACGGACTGGTCACGCCGATATCAATGGGAATGTCTTTAAAATAATCGATTAAAAGCGCGCCTTGCGCCATGCCGATCTCGCTTAACGGAATATCGGTTTGGCCTTGATAACAAAACCGTTCGTTGAGTTCTGTGGTGCCGTGTCTGACGAGGTATAGTGTTGTGTTCATTGTTTTGATTCTCGCTTTATGATTGGATTTTGGTATGGTATGTCCCATTAGTATACCATTTTTTACGCCATTTTAAATGGTGTTTTTGCTGTCAATGTTGGGTTAATTCGGCTTTGGGTGATTCTGTTTTTTTGAAATTACTTTCCATCAGCGATTTTTCTCTTTCTTTTGTTGTTTCATTCACGCGGACATTACAGTTCATCGTGATATTAACGCTTGCGTGGACGCGCGCTGATTTCCGAAATTGGCTTAGCGTTTTTTATGACTCGATTATCTCCGTTGCTTCGCGTCATTTTTTGATACAATTGTTTTTTTTCAAAAGTTTTTCGCATATCTCAATGATACCAAAAACCGCGAGGACTTCACAGTCTCAGCGTTTTTTTAGCAGCGTTTATTTACACCCTCCGAACATTTTTATTTTATCATAATACGCGTTTTTTGTATTGACGCTCATATGCCGTGCCGTAACAGTAAAACCTGTCCCTTCAACGCCCATCTTTATCTGTCGGATCGAATTTATAGCCGCTCATGGTTATCTTTTCCGCGATTGGCTTCTGATTCCGTTCTTCATGACAGATCAGTCTTTTCTAGATCCAAGTGCAGGTATCATTTTTCTTTCAAATCTTTACATTTAGACTTTATTATTCTATAATTAAAGTGTGTTAGTTTCGAGGAGGTGATGCGAAATGTCAAAGCTTCGCGCACAAAGAATTGACATGCTAAAAGAAATAGCCGGAACGACCGGCGGCATGATCACAACATCTCAGATTGAAAAAGCAGGTATCAGCCGCGTATTGATCCCCACTTTTATTGATGAAGGTGTTCTTGTCAAAGAAGCCCGCGGCATATACTATTACGCAGACGCGTTCCCGGATGATCTCCAGATCATACAGGCGAATAACCCAAGAGTCATTTATTCCTATGGCACTGCCCTTTACCTTTGGGATATGTCCGACCGAACGCCCCATGTATGGGACATTTCCGTGCCTCAGGGATTTAACGCAACCAGATTAAAAAAGGACAATCCGCACATCCGATTACATTATATCAATGCCGATCAATGGCGTGTTGGCATTACAGAGACCTTCACACCGGATGGCAATAAAGTCCGTCTCTATGATAAGGAAAGATGTATCATTGACCTGATCAAGCATAAAAACAAGATCGATAAGCAGTTATATCTGCATGCTCTGCGCGAATACTTTAATGTTCAAACGAACGACCATGCGCGGCTTATCGGATATGCCAAGATTTTCCATATCGAGCGGCCTGTCAGAGACTACATGGATATCCTGACAAGTTGAAAGGAGCACCACAGATGAAAACACCGGAGCAACTGAAAGGCGCAATCCGCAATATTGCCAAAGCGAAAGATCTTCACGCTCAGGAAGTGCTGCAGATTTTTATGTTTGAGCGGATTCTGGAAAGATTATCCCTCTCCCCATATCAAAAGAATTTTGTCCTAAAAGGTGGTCTGTTGATTGCTTCCATGATCGGCATTTCCGAAAGAACCACCATGGACATGGATACAACCGTGCGTGGCATTGATATGGACAAAGACAATATTGAAACAATCGTAAAAGAGATCTTCGCGATTGATATCGGAGATGGGATAATCTTCCGATTTGAGAAGATCGGGCCTATCCGAGAAGATGACGATTACAATCATTTCCGCGTTCACTTTGTCGCGGAATACGGCAAGATCAAGAATAAAATGAAGATGGACATTTCGACCGGAGATGCGATCACACCCGCGGCTATCGCGTATTCTTTTCATACCATGTTCGATGAAAAGGACATTGATATATATGCCTATCCTTTGGAGACCATTCTGGCCGAAAAATATGAAACCATTATCCGCAGAGGTATCGGGAATACCAGATCAAGGGACTTTTATGATCTGTATGTTCTTTTCCATCTTTACAAAGATTCCATCAATCCGGCACATTTCAAATTGGCTGTCAAGCATACTGCCAAAAAACGAGGATCCTTTGAGCTTTTACAAAAATATGAATCCATCTGTGCTGATGTAAAAGCAGAAGCATCTCTGGCAAATGACTGGCGCAATTATATCACCAACGAGACCTACGCGGCCAAACTCTCATTTGACGAAGTGGTCGATAATACTGTTGCAGTTGGCAAATATCTTGAGAACATTTCGGAAAGCCATTGACGCCATCCTCCCGTTCCACGAACATGACCTCAATTCAAATCATATAAGGCACCTTAAGCGCTGCAATTTCCGGCGCGTCCGTTGTTGATTGCCAAATCAAAAAACAAACGCTATTTCGATCAATCCTTCCCTTTTGCTTGTCTTTCGCGCTTGCGGCGTTCAAGCGCGGACACAATCACCGCGCATGACGCGTCACCGGTGATATTCACCGTGGTGCGCCCCATGTCAAAAACCCGGTCAACACCGGCTACCAAAGCAATCCCTTCAATCGGAAGACCGACAGACTGCAAGACCATCGTCAGCATAATCATCCCGGCGCCCGGCACACCGGCTGTGCCGATGGAAGCCAGCGTTGCCGTCAGGACAATCGTGAGCATCTGCGGAAAGGTTAACGTAATTCCATAGCACGACGCGATAAAGATGGAACACACCCCCTGATAAATCGCGGTACCATCCATGTTGATGGTCGCGCCGAGCGGAAGGATAAATGACGCGATTTCTTTATCCGCGCCAAGCTTTTCGGTGCATTCCAGATTAATGGGAAGAGTCCCGACGGAGGACGCGGATGAGAACGCGAACATCATCGCCGGCAGCATTTCTTTAAAAAACCGAATGGGTGAAAGCTTGGCGAGCGTGGAGACCGTTGCCGAATATACAACGATCGTATGAATAAAAAATCCCGCATAGGCCACAAACAAAACCTTCGCCAAAGAACCAAGCACCGTGGGACCGTTTTCGGCCACGACAGGGCAAAGCAAGCAGAACACGCCAATCGGTGAAAGGCTGATAATCATTTCCATCGCCTTTAGGAAAATCGCGTTAATCCGTTCGACAAACTGAACATCCTTCGCTTGATCCGCATGATGTTGAACGAGCAAGATCGCGAATCCGATGATGATCGCCGCCACAATGATTTGAAGCATATTCGCTTCCGCGAAGGGCTGAATAAAGTTAGACGGGAAAATCCCAACCAACGTATCCATAAAACTCACCGATGAAGAAGCGTGATACGTTAAATCCGTCGTTTGAACCGCTGTGAAAAAACCTTTAAACACATTGGCGACAGCCAGGCCGATGGTGATCGCGAAGGCGGTTGTGCAGATATAATACAAAACCGTCTTGACACCAATCGAGCCGACCTTTTTAATGTCCTTCATGGAAATGACGCCGCTCATGATGGAAAAGAACACCAAAGGCCCGACAACCCACTTCACCAGGTTCAGAAAGATGGTCCCAAAAGGCCTAATATACGTCACCGCGATTTCCGGCTTCGCGGTCAAAGCGACACCCGCGATAATACCCAAAACCAAAGCGATAAAAATCCTGGCGGATAATGATAATTTGATCTTTTTCAATCGTTCCATACAACTTCTTCTTTCTAAAGGGAATTGCGCTTCTCCGCAAAGCGCCTTTCAAGTCCTCAAGGCAACGCGGCAAAAAGGCGCCCTCCCTTCTAAAAACCAAACTGCGCGCAAAAAGGCTCCCTTTGTCAAAGGCGCCATGATAGAAAACGCGCGTTTCAGATCTATTGGTATCTTGTCGAGAACAAATGGCAACGGAAGTGACGATCCAAAAGCACAAGTGAAACGCCGCTCGATTGGAGATTCGCAACTTATCCGTAGCGCAGCGGAGTGTGA
>CACZTE010000237.1 GCA_902784045.1 uncultured Eubacterium sp.
AACCCAAGAGCTTACCCAGAAGCGAAGGCAAAGCCAAACGCGTCCTTGATTTGAGAGAGATTTAGGAGGGAACCCCATGATTCGTCAAGTATCCGTTTTTATTCAAAACCGTCAGGGAAAATTGGAATCGGTGCTCAAAGCGCTGCGCGACGCCGATGTCAATATCCGTTCGCTGCACATCGCGGAAACCGCTGATTACGGCATTGTCCGCCTGATTTTGCAGGACACCGAGAAGGGACTGGCCGCTTTAAAAGAAGCCGGCGTCATGGCCAATATCAACCATGTGCTGGCCGCCGAAGTGCCGGATAAACCCGGCGGCCTGTGCCACATTGTGGAGGCGCTGGGCAAAGCGGATATCAATATTCTTTACGCTTATTCTTTTAATCCGCAAAACACCAGCAACGCCATTATCATCCTCAAAGTGATCGATGATGACAGTGAAAAAGCCATTGACATTCTGGAAGCGGAAAATGCCATCAATCTGCTTGACCGTCAGGAATTGTTAAAAAAATAATCACCATCCAAAGCGCGCTGCGAATGCCTCGCCCGCGCTTTTTTCATTGACTTTTTTATGTGTTTTCTATAAAATACTTTTGGTTGCGGATGATTGTCCGCTTGATTATAGCGCCCATGAGAAAGGAGAACATAATGGACAGCGACCCTTGTGAGAAAATGATTTTTCACCTTTTAGTTTAACATTGGTGACTGTCCGGCAGACGGTCACCGGGAAGGAGACCGAATGCTCAATTATTATAAAACCGTAGACGGTGTGATCACGCAAATTGACGCACCGGAAAAAAACGCGTGGATCAGTCTCATCGCGCCTACCGATGACGAGATCGACGCGGTGATGGAATTTACCGGCGTGGATGAGGATTTTTTGCGCGCGGCTCTTGATGAAGAAGAAACGTCCCGTGTGGAGCTTGATGACGAAACGGGGCATGCCCTTATCACGGTTGACGTGCCTATTGAAGCCGATCATGATGGAAATGCCAACGGCTTGCTGATGTACTCCACGCTGCCGGTGGGCATCATCGAAACCCAGGACTATCTGATTACCGTTTGTTTGCAAAACAATACGATTTTGGATGATTTCGCGGCGGGAAGGGTCAAACATGTCGTGACCAATCTCAAAAGCCGTTTTATCTTTCAATTTCTTTATGTGGTGGCCGTCCGATTCCTGATTTACCTTAGGCGCATCAACCGCATGAGTAACCGTGTTGAACAGCTTTTGCATCGTTCGATGAAAAATCAGGAACTCATTCAAATGCTCGATTTGGAAAAATCTCTCGTTTATTTTTCCACTTCTTTAAAATCCAATCAATTGGTGATTGAAAAGCTGCAGCGCGGACGCATTATCGAGATCTTTGAGGAAGATCAGGAGCTCATTGACGATGTGATGATCGAAATGGATCAGGCCATTGAAATGAGCAATATTTACAGCAATATTTTAAGCTGAACGATGGACGCTTTCGCGTCGCTGATTTCCAACAATCTTAACATCGTGATGAAAGTGCTTACGGCTATCACCATTTTGATGGCCATCCCGACCATGATTTCCAGCTTTTACGGGATGAATGTCTCGGGGTTGCCCTTCGCGGACTTTTTTTCAGTGATTATCATTATCGTCGCGCTGACCATTGTGACGGCTGTGATTCTCTACAAGAATAATATGTTTCATTGATGAGAGTATCGTTGGTATATCGCGATAGTTGGCTGTGTGCGCGGGAGGCGATTTTTCGTGAGGTACGCGATAAGCAGACGGACCCTTCGCGTTTCACGCTTTCGGGTCCTACGTCCATTCGCACCCGCGCTTAAGTGAGCGTCCAAATCTACGATTTGGCTAACGCGAACTTATCGAGCGAAGCGGGTGGAATCGCGCTATATGCTCATGTACGTTGCCTTGTCAAATGCCTGTATGCGTTTTTGTGTAAACACAGCGCGCACACAGTCGCTTGACAAGGGCTTATCGCTCAAATAATTCAGGAAGAAATCCGGCCGAGCCGGATTTCTATTTGGTTTTAGGGAAGGGCGTTGAGGGGCTTTTTGCTGTCGAACGCTTTTTTATTTTTTGAGGAGGCGGCGGATGAATGATGAATGTGAGCGATAAGCGGACGGATTGCTTCACTAACTCAATCAAACACCACGTCTATGCTATCACGCATTCCGCGAAAGTCAGAGCGTCTATCATCTATTTCCATCGAACATGAAAGCAAACGTTTTTTTATTTTCAACAATAAGAGCTTGCGTTTAATTGCATACTAAACTATAATAAATGCAACTCAAGACATGTGATCAATTCAATTGAGAAAAACAACCTGTTTCCTAAACTGAGCGAACATGGGTCTGTTTCCAAATGGCCCACAAAATCCATTTTTCCCGGAAGTGTTAAAATGAAATTAAAAAAACGATATTTTTACGCAATCACCGCGGCTCTTTTGATTGTGCTGATGGGCGCCTCCGGATGCGGCGGCAGTCCATCTTCATCATCTGATCAAAAAAAAGCAGAGGATAAAACGGATTATGCTGTAGGCGAAACGATTGCTTATGAAGGTAAAGCAGTCACTGTTGTTTCCGTAGAAAGAAATTATCATTTCGACGACAAGTACTACACGCCTGAAAAAAATTATGATTCGGGAAACAAGTATGACAAGCCTGAAGCCGGCAAAGAATTTATTAAAGTCAACATCAAAATGGATAACAAATCTGACGCTAACGTTTTATACAACTCAAACGAATGGGAAATCCAGGACAGCAGCGGGGATATTCAAAAAGTTGACAAACGTCTTCAATTGACTGCTGATGGTGCGTTACATAGCGGTGAATTAGCCCCGGGGGGAAGTAAAACTGCTGACTTGTATTTCCAAGCGCCAAGCGGTGATGCCGGCTTAGTGCTTCACTATCAACCTGCTTACGCTAACAACAAAACGTACAACATTAAGCTTTAATATGTCCCTTCAAGAGAGCGCTGACAGCTCTCTTTTTTTAATACCTTTCTAAGCATATGATCCATCTTAAATCTTTATTCAAAAAAAGTTTCCCCGTGCCGCTTGACTTTTCCATAACACCGTTATAGAATAATTCGATAACAGTGTTATGGAGGTGATGGATTGACCAAAGACGAAAAAGCGACAAGGGATCGAATCCATGAGATCGCAACGTCCGAGTTTCTGGACAAAGGCTTTCGGGACGCGTCCCTTCGGAACATCGTCAAAGAAGCGGGGGTCACGACAGGGTCCTTTTACTGGTATTACAAAAGCAAGGAGCAACTGTACGACGCCCTGGTCGGCGACCATTACAATCATATCCTTCAACTGTACGATGATGCCCTGAAATCATTCTGGAAGCTGACCAAGGAAGAGCAGAAAGAGCGGATGGGCGACATCGGCGGCGAATGCATGGTGCGGATGACGGAATACATGTATGCCCACTTAACGGCGTTCAAGCTGCTCCTGACCGCTTCCTCCGGCACAAAGTACGACAACCTGCTTCACGAGCTGACCGTGCGGGAGATCGAAAGCTCGCGGCAGTTCGAAGCGCATATGGCGCAGATCGGACAGCCGATCAAGCAGGAGGTGGAGCCGGCATTGGCTCACAGCATTGTGAGCGGGATGTTCAGCGGCATGTTTGAGTTCATCATCCACGACGTTCCGAAAGAAAAAGCGGTAAGATGCGTCAGGCAGCTGCATATCTTCCATACGGCGGGTTGGCGGGCGCTGATGGGCATGTAAGCCAATCACTGGTCATTAACATGGGGACGATGACGTCCCCATTAAAAAACGAATAAAAGTTAGTTTAATCTAACGGAAAGGAGCTTTTATGATGAAAGGACAGAAAAAACCCTCGGCCTTTTCAGTGCTGATGGGTTACGCGGGAAGGTATAAGGCGCTGACTTATGTGTCGTTGCTTTTGTCCGCCGCGTGCGGGGTGCTGGCCCCCTTGCCGTTTGTCTTCCTCTGGCGGATCATCTGGGAGGTCATTGACGTCGCGCCCGACTATTCCGCCGCGGTGGGGATCACCCGCAATGGCTGGATGGCGGTCATTTTTTCTCTGATCTACATGCTGATTTATGTCGGGGCTTTGATGTGCTCTCATGTCTCGGCCTTCCGTGTGGCGGCAAATATGAAAAAAGACCTGCTGCGCCATATCGCGAAGCTGCCCATCGGCTTCGCGGATGAGATGGGTTCCGGCAAGGTGCGCCGTATCGTGACCGAGGCGACAGCCGGCACGGAGACATTGCTTGCCCACAACCTGCCCGATATAGCGCAGGCCGTCGTCACGCCGGTGACCATGGTGGTCATGCTGTTCATTTACGATTGGAGATTCGGACTCGCGTGCCTGATCCCAATCATCATCGCGTTTTGCATGATGTTTCGGATGGCGGGGCCTGCAATGGCGGAGGATATGCGCCGGTACCAAAACGCCCTGGAAAACATGAGCAACGAGGCGGTGGAATATGTTCGCGGCATCCCGGTGGTCAAGACTTTCGGGCAAACCGTGTTCTCCTTCCATCGGTTCAAAAAATCCATTGATGATTACGGTCATTTTTGCCTGCGATACACCTTCCGCTGCCGCAAATCCATGATTCTGTTTACGATGTTTATCAACTCCGCTTTCGCGTTTTTGATCGGACTCGCGCTGTTTTTGACCAGCGGTGGGGCACAGACGGCAGATATCCTGGTGAACTTCCTGTTCTATGTTATTTTCACGCCCATCATCACCACCACGATGCAGCGCGTGATGTTTATGTCGGAAAACAGCATGAAAATCGATGACGCCGTCGCGAGAGTCAATGCCATCATGGCTATCAAGCCCCTTGAGGAGGCTGAGGTGAAAAAAATGCCGGCCGGCGCGTTTGTGGCCATCAAGAACGTGACGTACCGCTACAGCGAGGACGCCAATCCCGCGGTCAAGCATCTCTCCCTGTCCGCGGATCAGGATCAGATCGTGGCTTTGGTGGGACCGTCCGGAAGCGGCAAGACCACGGCGGCAGGACTGATTGCCAGATTCTTTGACGCCCAGGAAGGAAGCGTATCGATCGGCGGTGCCGACGTGCGGGAAATCGGTAAAGACGAATTGATGAACACTGTTTCTTATGTGTTTCAGGACGCCAGGCTGCTCGCGCGCTCCATCGCGGATAATCTCCGCGTCGCCAAGCCGGACGCCACCGATGAAGAACTTGCCGGGGCGCTTCATGCCGCGCAGTGCGACGATATCATCGGCAGACTCCCGCGGGGCATCGACACCGTTCTTGGCGCGGAAGGCACCTATCTTTCCGGCGGAGAGCGCCAGCGCATCGCCATCGCGAGAGCGATATTGAAAAAAGCGCCGGTTGTCATTCTTGATGAAGCCACAGCCTTTGCCGATCCTGAGAATGAAGTGTTGGTGCAGAAGGCGTTCACGGCGCTGACGAAGAGCAGTACGGTGATCATGATCGCGCATCGCCTTTCCACCATCCGTCACGCGGATAAGATTTATGTCCTCGATCATGGTGAAGTGGTGGAAACCGGCAAGCATGATGAATTAATCGAAAGGGGCGGCCTTTACAGCGCGATGTGGAAGGAATACCAGCGCGCGATCAGCTGGAAGGTGGGTGAAGCGGTATGAAAACCTATTTTAAGCATAAATTCGCCCTGTCTGATCAGGGCGCGAAGGACATGATCCTCGCCATTGTGTCAGTGGTGGCGCAGAATCTCGCGCTCATGTTTCCGGTCAGCCTTTTGTATCTCTTGACGGGAGACATGATGAACGGCGTGAATTTACAGAGCAAAACGGGATGGTATCTCGGCGGTATCGCGGTGTGTCTCGCGCTCATTGTGATCACGAGTATCTGGCAATACAACACGTCATACAAGTCGACCTACAAAGAGTCGGCGGCAAGGAGAATCTCCCTCGCTGAAAAACTGCGTAAGCTCCCGCTTTCGTTTTTCGCGCGTCGGGATTTAGCGGATTTGACCAATACCATCATGGCGGACGCGGAGGCGCTTGAGCACGCGGGTTCACACCAGATTCCGCAGTTTTACGGCAGCATCGTCTCTACGCTGATCATCAGCATCGGCCTGTTCTTTGTCCAGTGGCAAATGGCGCTGGCCGCGGTGTGGCCGATCCCCATCGCGCTGATCATTGTGCTGACATCCAAAAGGGTGCAGCAGTCTTTTTACCGCGGACAAACTGAGGCGAAAATCAGCCTGAATGAGGGCATACAGGAGTTTATTGAAACCTCCCGGGACTTAAAGAGCAACAACGCGGAAAACGACTATCTCCAAGGGCTTGACCGGAAGATCGACGCCCTGGAAAAGAGAGCGATTGGCAGCGAACTGGGAACGGCCGTGTTCGTGGTGTCGGCGCAGATGCTTTTGAAGTTCGGCATCGGGACGGTCGCGCTGGTGGGCGGCATATTGCTGTGCGGCGGACATCTGACAATCATGCAGTTTTTCTGCTTTCTGCTGGTGGCGTCCCGGCTTTATGAGCCGATGAGCGGCACACTGATTAACCTCGCCGCCATCAACGCCCTTCAGGTTAACGTCGACCGCATGAATGCCATTAACAGCGCGAAGGAACAGACCGGTTCCGCGGACTTCTCGCCCGAAGGCTATGATATCGTCTTTGACCATGCCGGTTTTTCCTATGAAGACGGGAAGACCGTGCTGTCTGATGTCTCCTTCACGGCGAAGCAGGGCGAGGTCACAGCCCTTGTCGGGCCCTCCGGCGGCGGTAAGACGACCATCAGCCGTTTGGCGGCCCGTTTCTGGGACGCGGACAAGGGCAAGGTCACGGTGGGCGGCGTCGACGTGTCCACGGTCGATCCCGAAACGCTGCTCGGCGCCTTCTCCATCGTGTTCCAGGATGTGACGCTCTTTAACAACACGGTGATGGAGAACATCCGCGTGGGTCAAAAGGACGCCTCGGATGACGACGTGCTGGCGGCGGCGCGGCTTGCCAACTGCGACGAATTTGTCAAGAACCTTCCGAACGGCTACGATACCGTCATCGGTGAAAACGGCAGTGAGCTATCGGGCGGCGAGCGCCAGCGCATTTCCATCGCGAGGGCGTTTCTTAAAAACGCGCCGATTATCCTGCTCGACGAGGCGACCGCCTCCCTCGACGTGGAAAATGAGACGAAGGTGCAGGGCGCGCTGTCAAGGCTCATCAAGGATAAGACGGTCATGGTCATCGCCCATCGGATGCGCACGGTGGCAGGGGCGAACAAAATCGTCGTGCTGTCAGATGGCGGCGTCGCGGAACAGGGTTCGCCCGCGGAGCTGATGGAACATGGCGGCGTTTTCGCTGACATGGTGAGGCTTCAGACAGAGGGTCAAAACTGGTCCATCGCGTAAGGCTGCGGGCGGCAGGATTTGTCATCCCGCATCATCCGAAAAGGCCTTTTTTCAGCATCAAATAAGAAAGCGCTAACGCTTTAAGGAGGATAAAACCATGAATTTGCAGTTTGGTGATATTCAGGAAACCGCGTTGATTCCCCTTGCCATTAAGGCGAGTGAGACGGCCAGACCGAACGCGAGAATCAAAGACGAGAAGGCGAAGGCCATCATCGACACCCTCGGCGTGGACGTCAGCCGGTATGATCCGTTTCTCTCCCATGAGGGCGTGGTGGCCAGAACGATTCTCTACCGGGAACGGCTGAAAGCGCTGCTTGAAAAGTATCCCGACGCCGTGTGCGTCAATCTGGGCTGCGGCTTTGACGACAAGTTTTCTCAGGTGGATAACGGAAGGCTTCAGTGGTTTGATGTGGATCTGCCGGATCAGATTGCCGTCCGCAGGAAGGTCTATGCGGATCGGGAGCGCTGCGTCATGCTGGAAGGCGACGCGTTAAGCGGCGGCTGGACAAAGCACCTCCCGAAGGCCGGGATGTACCTCATCGTGATGGAGGGCGTTTTGGAATACTTCTCCAAAGAACAGGTCAGGATCTGCCTCAATATGCTGTGCGACAGCTTTCCGCGCGGCTATCTGCTGGCGGAGCTCCATTCTCCGTTCATGGCGAAAAACAGCAAGCGCCACGACGCGGTCAAACACACAAACGCGTCTTTTGGCTGGGGGACCAAAAGCGGATTGGCCTATCTGGATTTGGAACCGCGTATGAAACTGGTTTCCGAGACCAGCTATAACGAGGAAATGAAAAAATACACAATCCGGGGAAAGCTGTTTGCCGCCACCGTCGGGAAAAACATCAACAACAGACTTGCCGTATTCAAGTGGTAAAAGGGGAGAAACAAGCGCTCCCCGCCTATCACCGTCAGAATGCCAAACGCTTTTCTCTCCACGATTTCGCCGCTTTCGATGATCCCCGATTGTTTTCCCATTCACCGCTGTTATTATACCACGTTTTTGAGAGATACGCAATACAAAAAACTATATATCGTTGATTATAACGAAATTGCAACTGCAAATACGCTATATATAGAATTTTTTATAGCTGGCGGCAAGTGACAACAGGAGATTGGCTGACGGTGACGGCAAAGGCTTTTCCCCGTTGACACGGCGTTGGGGAAGGGCTGTAATGTTTATATTCAGCGACCGCGCGTCTTCATCTTCGGCTGCCCTGCAGCCGCTTTTGATTCCTTTTCGACGCCAACATCGCAGATTTTGGTGCGACAATTTGCGCATATATATATCTTCCCCTCTATTCCATTCACTTCTATTCTATTAGGCAGCTTTTTCGCGGCGTTGCGATTGAGTGAATCAGTCTTTGACTCGCAGTGGCCGACGCCGGTTTTTCGGCGGTATGAAGCGGTTTTTTCGAAAGCCGGCCGCCGGATTTTTTTGGTCTTTGATGAGATGTGTTTGGTCTGCGACAATGATTGCACCACCGTTGCATCACCCTTGCGCCACCCTTGCGCCACCGCTGCGCCTGTGCAGCGCACGTGATGAACCTTCGTCGATGCGCCAACGAGGCGAGGGGCGCGGAAGGGCTGTTTTTTTGATTGGCGCTTTCAGCGGTGATCACGCTTTTGGCTTTTCTCGGTTGGCGGTCTTTCAAGATGTTGATCACGGCTACTTTCTCAATCTTCGGCTGCTTGTCAGCCGTTTTTTTGCCGCGTCTGTGATTTGAATGCCGGATCATTTTCGCACCCGTTTGCCCGAAGAAGTATATTCCCCTCCCTTAACTTATCTTCTCTTATATTAGGCGGTTCATTTGCCCCGTCTGACTTGAATTGATAAGTCATCGATTCATAAAGGGTCAACATCGGTTTTTCGGCGGTATGAAGCGGTTTTTGAGAGCCTTGGCGGTTAATGGCCGGCCGTCTGCTATCGCTGTTTTTTGGATGTTTGACGCCGTCAAAAAGTCAGGGAAAATGATTTTCCTCGCATTTTCGTGGAATTTTCACGGGTTTTTCCCGACACTTTCGCTGACATTTCCCGTATGCCCGTTTTTTTGTTCACGGGGACATGATGCTGATTCTTTATCTTCGGCTGCCCTGCAGCCGCTTTTGATTCCTTTTCGACGGCAACATCGCAAATGTTGGTTCGACAATTTGCGCATATATATCTTCCCCTCCCTTCACTTATCTTCTCTTATATTAGGCCGCTTTTTCGCGGACAAACGCGGTTCGCGCTTGGTTTTTCCCCGCATGTTGATTCGCCGCGTTTTGTTTGCCGCGCTCATCGTTTTTTTTGGCTTAATCAAGCGGTTTTCGGTCCGCGCGTGACGCGTTTCGCGCGCCGGCTGTCCGGCTGATTTTTCCGGCCGTTGGTCGGCAGGGAGCGCCGCGCGTTGGTTCCCGGTTGGTTCTCAGATGGTTCTCAGACGGTCATGGGCAGGGTGTCCGCGCGCGCCGGGATTGTCGTCGGATTGCTCCGGTCGGCCGATGACCGATGAGATTGTTGGCGCTGTTCTCACAGGCCAACGCTTGTTTCAATCTTTCAATTATTTTGTTCTCCTTCCGCGTGTATTTTTCCGATATCGTTAATATCATTATCGCATATTTTCACTTATTTTTCAATATAAATTTTTTTAATGTGTGAAAAATCGCACACTCTTTTTGGTTAATGTGTGAATTTTCGCACATCTCTTGCTTTTTTACGTGTTTGTTGTATCATGGGGATGGCAAGATTTTTTCTGAAAATGAAAAGGCGAAAAACGTAAGCGCACGAAAACGACCCAAAAAAATAATGCCTTCCGCTTGAAATCATTATATATAGCACCACAGCGAATCATCGGATGCAAATCGCGAGGGGAGGCAAGGGCGTAAAGCCCCGCGAAGCCGAACCAAAAAGGTTTCTTCCCATCGGGAGGAAGCTGGCCCGCGTAGCGGGTCTGATGGTAGGCAATCGCGCGCAAGCGCGATCATTCAACAATCTTACGTTATCAAAAAGCATGAGATTAAAAAAGAACAGCCAGCACAAGAGAACAGAAAAACTGTCAAAAAAGCCATGTCAACCTATGGACAATGGCTTAAAATAAGCGTAAAATGATAGGAACAAAACAACAGAAAACAGAGAGAAAAAACCAATCACAGACAAAAAACCAAAGGAGGCTCATTTGGAAAAGAAGAAAAACAGTAACGCGCTGCACCTGGTGTGCTGCGCTGTGTTGATTTTAGGGCTGGTGGCTGCGCTCGCCCGGCAACAACGATAACAATGCGGCGTTCGTCAACGGCGATAACGGCAACGTTAACGACAATGGCAACAATGTGAATAACACGCTTGGTGTCCGCCCCGCATTGCCTGATTGCCAGAAGTGTATGGAAGGCTCCGTAC
>CACZTE010000238.1 GCA_902784045.1 uncultured Eubacterium sp.
GAAGGATAAAGACAACGCAAAAGATTTAGCAGGCAATCCCACCGGATTGCCTGTTTTACATCAACGGTAAGTCTTTTGTTAGACCCGGGATGTGCATAATAAGGAGTAAAAAATGGACACCGATCAATATTCTACAATTGTCCGAAAAGATTACGGACAGCTTTTAAACGCAGCCGAAACCGGGGTGCCGATGATCGCAGTGCGCGATCTAGGCCTGTTTCCTGGGATGGTTTTGCACTTTGATGTCGGACGTGAAAAATCAGTTGCCGCGTTAGAAGCGGCAATGGATGCGGATCAAATGCTGATCATCTCGGAACAAAAAGATCCCAACATTGAAGATCCCTCGCCGCAGGATATCTATCCCATCGGATGCATGGCAAAAATCAAGCAGATTCTCAAAACTGGCGAAAACGCCGCCCGGGTGCTCATTGAAGCGGGGAAACGGGTCAGTATTGTTGATTATTTATCAGAATCTCCCTATTTTTGTGTCGCTTTCGAGATCGTTCAAAATGATTATATTGACACAAAAGAAAATCGGGCACTTATCAACCAATTGCAGGATGCCTTTGGAAAGTATTTGCGGATGACGCGAAAGAATTCCATGGATTTCACCCAGTCATTTGATCCCTTTGAAGATCCGGTTCGCTTTGGAGATATTATCTGTGCTAATTTAAATTTGACCGCCGGTAATGCGGCGTTGCTTTTGCAGGAAATCCATGTTGAAAAACGTCTGATGATGATTTATCAAATTCTGATTGAAGAGACAGAAATGCTGAAATTGGAATTTGAGCTTTCCCAGAAAGTTAAATCCGAGATGGATCGCAGCAAAAAAGAATATTTTTTAAGAGAACAGATGCATGCCATTCAAGAAGAACTCGGAGAAGGGGACGACGAAGATATTATCAAAAAATATCAAGAGCGTATCGCCAATCTCAAAGCACCCGAAGAAGTAGTCGCTAAAGCCGAAAAAGAACTGGCCCGTCTAAGCAGAAGCCGTGATGGTTCCGCTGAATCCGGTGTCATTGAAGCCTATCTCGATTGGATTTTGGATTTGCCCTGGGAAGTTCAAACTGAAGATAATCTGGATGTTGCCAATGCCAGAACCGTCCTTGATGAGGATCATTACGGATTGACGAAAGTCAAGGAGCGTATTTTGGAATACATCGCCGTGCTTAAGCTTTCCAACAGCCTTAAAGCGCCGATTATTTGTCTGGTGGGACCTCCGGGAGTCGGAAAAACAAGCATTGCCCGTTCCATTGCCAGAGCGCTTAATCGAAAATATGTTCGTATGTCTTTAGGAGGCATGCGGGATGAAGCTGAGATTCGCGGTCATAGACGCACTTATGTCGGCGCCATTCCCGGACGTATCATTTATCATCTTAAACAAGCCGGCGCGAACAACCCGCTTATTCTGCTCGATGAGATCGACAAACTTTCATCGGACATGCGGGGAGATCCCGCCTCTGCTCTTTTAGAAGTGCTTGATCCGGAACAAAACAGCAATTTTACCGACAATTATATGGAATTACCTTTTGATCTTTCTCATGTGCTGTTTTTGACGACGGCCAACTCATTGTCGACAATTCCAAGACCGCTCCTTGACCGGATGGAAGTCATCGAAATCAACGGGTATGTAGATGATGAAAAATTTGAAATTGCGAAAAGACATCTGATTCCCAAACAACTCAAAGAGCATTGCATCGATGCCGTACAGCTGAAAATCAATAAAGGCGCCGTCAAAACCATTGTACGGCATTATACCAGAGAATCCGGTGTGAGACAGCTTGACCGTGAAATCGCCCGGATTTGCCGTGTCGCGGCCAAAAATATTGTCGAAAAAGACGATGATAAAATATCCGTCACCGGCAAAAACATCGAGACCTATTTGGGGAAATACCGTTATACCTACGATAAAGTCAAAAAAAGAAAATATATCGGCGTTGTCACAGGCCTTGCCTGGACGGCGGTCGGCGGCGTGACGATGGAAATAGAGGCATCGGTTGTGGAAGGAAAAGGTGGTATTACCATCACCGGTCAACTGGGTGATGTTATGAAAGAATCCGTTAGAGCGGCGGTCTCTTATATCCGTAAAGTCTCCCGCAATCTTAAAATCGATCCATATTTCTATTCAAAAAAAGATATTCACGTCCACGCCCCCGAAGGCGCTGTTCCCAAGGATGGACCTTCTGCCGGCATCACCATCGCGACGGCTTTGATTTCGGCGCTTACCGATAAAGCGGTTCCTCAAAATATTGCTATGACAGGAGAAATTACCCTTCGCGGCCGTGTCCTTCCCATCGGCGGACTCCGTGAAAAGCTGACTGCCGCGGCGCGGGCGGGCATCAAGAAAGTCTTTATTCCCGCGGATAATATTAAAGATCTGGAAGACGTGCCGGACAGCGTTTTGGACGAGTTGCAGATTTTTCCCGTTCACGATATGGATGAAGTGATTGCCGGGGTTTTCGGAGTGATCAAATGAAAGTAAAACAAGCGGAATTTGTTATCTCAGCGGTTTCGGAAAAACAGTATCCCGATGACGCGTTGCCGGAGATTGTTTTGCTTGGCCGCTCCAATGTGGGCAAATCTTCTTTTGTCAACACTTTGATCTCCCGAAAAAACCTGGCGCGTACGTCATCCCAACCCGGAAAAACCCAGACGATGAATTTCTATCAAATTAACGATATGTTTCGCTTTGTCGATATGCCGGGTTACGGCTATGCCAAAGTCTCCAAAAAAGAACGGGAAAAATGGGGACGCATGATTGAAGATTATCTCCATAACCGGCAGAATTTGTCAGCGGTGTTTTTGCTTGTCGACAGCCGTCATGAGCCCACTGAAGACGATAGATTGATGTTTGATTGGCTGGTTTATTACGACATGGTTCCCGTTGTGGTCATGACAAAATATGACAAGCTATCCAAAACGCGTCAAAGAAAAGCGAAAGATAACATTACCAAAACCTTTGGCATACGCTCAAGCGATGTTATCCCTTTTTCCGCGGTATCCAAAACCGGGAAAAATGAAGCCTGGGAAGTGATTCACACGGCAATCGGATATGAAGGGGATTGATGAATCGCTGGTCAGAGCCAAGGCGAAAAACCTCGGCTTTGATCTCGTGGGATTTTGCCTACCGGAATTTGAAACGAACGAATTTGAAAATCGTTTGATCGCGCGAAATGCCGAAAACGCCGGAAAAACGCCCTTTGTGCGCGTGTCTCCCCAGAAACGCTTAGACTTAAAAACCGTGATGCCGGAAATCAAAACGGTGATTGCTTTGGGAAAAACCTACGCTCTTTATCCCAAAGAGAAAAGTGTGTCAAAAAACGAGGGGAGACTTGCGGCTTTTGCCCGCGAAAGAGATTATCACGCGGTGATGACAGAAAAAATGAAAGCCTTGATTAAATTAATCAAAAGGGAAATGAACGGGGAAGGCAGCTTTAAACTTTTCGTCGATAATGCCCGTATCGTTGACCGGATTATTGCATGGAAATGCGGTTTGGGCTTTTTCGGGAAAAATAACATGCTCATTCATCCGGATTGGGGAAGCGCTTTTAATATCGGTGTGATTTTAACGGATGTACCGATTAGTTTTTATGAGGTCAAACCGCTTTCGCCGTCTTGCGCAAGCTGTACGCGATGCCTTGAGGCCTGTCCGAATGGCGCGCTTGGCGAAGGCTTTTCACTAGACTATGGAAAATGTATTTCTCATTTAACGCAAAAAAAACGCGTCAACCCCGAAGAATCCTGTTATTTCAAAGAATATCTATATGGGTGTGACGCCTGCCAGATAGCATGCCCGTACAATCTTGCGCATCCTCGTGTCAGTGACAGCGAAAGTGTTTATTCTCTCGACTTTATGCAAAATTTGACGGAAGAAACCTTTCGTCAGATATTCGGAAAAAGCGCGATGGCCTGGCGCGGCGCGGAGATTTTAAAGCGAAATTCAAAAATTTTAAAAAAATCAACAAAATAATCGGATTATTTGTTATAATTCATTTTTGGAGTGTTTATTTTCATTTTTGAACATTGAAAATAATCGCTGACAGGATTACAAATACAGGAGAATTGAAAATTAATTATGGTTAGAGTACGTTTCGCGCCCAGTCCTACCGGCAATGTGCATGTCGGAAGTTTGAGAACGGCGCTGTACAACTATTTATTCGCCAAAAAACAAAAAGGCGCGTTTCTTTTGCGTTTGGAGGATACTGACCGCACACGGTTGCACGAAGGAGCCGCGGATAATCTGCTTAAAGCGTTATACGACACAGGTGTGATACCGGATGAAGGTCTGGTTTTGGGCGAAGACGGTAAACAACAGCAAAAAGGTGATTGCGGTCCCTATATTCAGTCCGAACGATTGGAACTGTACCAAAAGTATATCAAACAGCTTTTGGAGGAAGGGAAAGCTTATTACTGTTTCTGCACAAAGGAAAGACTCGATGATTTGCGGGAACATCAAAAAGCGGCGGGAGAGACACCGCGGTATGACGGGCATTGCCGTCATCTTTCCGAAGATGAAATCAAAAAACGCATCGACGCGGGAGAGCCTTATGTCATTCGTTTGAAACTTCCCGAAAACAAAGACATCGCTTTTCATGACGTTGTGCGCGGTGATGTTTCGATTAACACCGCGGATCTCGATGATCAGGTGTTAATCAAAGCCGATGGTTTTCCGACTTATCACTTCGCAGTGGTGGTGGATGACCACCTGATGGAAATCACCCATGTTATCCGCGGCGAAGAATGGCTTCCCTCCACGCCCAAACACGTTTATCTGTATGAATGCTTCGGATGGGAAGCGCCTCAATATGTACATTTGCCCAACATTTTAAACGCCGACCACAAAAAACTCAGCAAACGTCAGGGAGATGTGGCTGTCGGTGATTTCCTGGACAAAGGTTATCTCCCGGAAGCGCTTGTTAACTTCCTTGCGCTGCTGGGCTGGAGTCCCGAAGATGACCGCGAAATCATGACGTTGTCCGAACTGGTGGAAGCATTTGATATTTCAAAGGTCCATCGCTCCGGAGCGGTGTTTGACCGTGAAAAACTGGATTGGATGAACGGGCAATACATCAAGGCTATGGATGACGAAGCCCTTGCCGATCTTATCGCACCGTATTTTGACGATCAATCTATCAGCCGGGAAACCTTCATTCAATACGCTTCATTGATCAAAGAACGCATTGCCTGTCTTTCGCAGGCGCCGGATTCTGTTAAAGAGATTTTAAACGGTGATTTTGACTGGCCTGTCGAAGGAGAAGCCTACGATATCCTTCACGCTGATACCGTTCCTATTCTCTACAATGCCCTTTACGAAAAGCTTGACGGAGAACAGGATTGGAGCGCGGAAAACATTCAAGGCCATATTAAAGCCATCCAAAAAGAGCATAAAAAAGAAGGCGTGAAAGGAAAGGCTCTTTATATGCCGATTCGTTTGATGCTTACCGGTGTCATGCATGGACCGGATTTGGCTTTAATTATGTCTGTACTTGGAAAAGACGAATGCATTAAACGGCTAACTCGTTTTCACGATGAAATATTAAAAGAGGAGGAAGGCATTTGAAGAACAAAGTCAATGTCAAATACGCTGTCGGCTTTTTTGCCGTTGTCGCGCTCATTGTTTTTTGTGCTTATGTGATGATCCACGGAATCACCGTCGGTGTCTACGATATCGGAAAAATCGAAAATCATATGCACTACGGTCTGGATTTAACCGGTGGGGTTAATGTGGTGCTTCAAGCTACCCCCAACGAAGGACAGACTTTGGACAGCGATAAAATGGACAGTACCGTCGCGGCTATTACCAATCGTATCGACTCATTGGGTGTTGCCGAAGCGACGGTAACGAAACAAGGCGACGATCGTATCCGTGTGTCCATTCCGTCCATTCAGGATCAGCAGGAAGCCCTTGAGATGATCGGCAAAACCGCTCAGCTCGAATTCAAGAGTCCCGACGGTCAGGTTCTCTTTACCGGGGATCACGTGCAGGACTCCAAAGCGGTTCAGCAAAAAACGTCCAGCGGTGTTGAACAGCCTGTGGTTACCCTTGTCTTTGACGAAGAAGGTAAAAAACTTTTTGCCGATGCCACACAGAAATATCTGAATCAAACCATTTCCATCGAACTTGACGGAGAAGTGATCTCCGCGCCCAGAGTCAATTCCGTGATCAGCAATGGTGAAGCCATTATCGAAGGCAACATGGACATGGAAGAAGCGGGACGCCTGGCCAACCTCATTCGCGGGGGTGCCCTTCCCGTTAAGCTTGAACCACTGGAAGTGTCCACCATCGGACCGACCCTTGGCGCCAATTCTTTAAGCCAAAGTGTTTACGCCAGCATTGTCGGTGTCATTGGTGTTTTCCTCTTTATGCTTATTTTCTATCGCGGACTCGGTTTGGTGGCTGACCTTGCCCTTGCTGTGTTTATTATGCTTGATCTCTGGGTAATGGTTGCCATGAACGTCACACTGACCCTTCCGGGTATCGCCGGTATGATTCTGACTGTCGGGATGGCGGTTGACGCCAACGTTATTATCTTTGAACGTGTCAAGGAAGAAGCCCGCAATAGCGAACGGCCCCTTGCTTCATCGGTCAACGCCGGATTTAAAAACGCCATGAGCTCCATTTTGGACTCCAATATCACCACCTTGATCGCGGGTTTTGTGCTCTTCTTTATGGGCTCCGGTTCCGCTCAGGGTTTTGCCGTAACACTGGTTGTCGGGGTTATTCTCTCGATGTTTACAGCTGTTGTCTTTACTCGTCAAATGCTTAAGCTCTTCCTTGGTGCCAATCTGATTCAGAGCCAGGCATTCTACGGAATTTAAGGGAGGTTGCCATGAAATTACAAAGAAAACAACTTCCTCTGATCAAAAATACCAAGATTTGGTTTACCATCTCTTTGATTCTTATTATCATCAGTCTTGGCGCGTTGCTTTTCAGAGGCCTTAACTTCGGGATTGATTTTGTCGGCGGAACGATTGTCACTATTGATCTGCATAAAACGTTCAACACGGAAGATGTGCGCAAAATTACCGATAAATATGACAAAAACGCCGATATTACTTATGCCGGCGACGCCAAAGAACAAGTGGTGATTTCCACCAGAGAAAGCTTGAGTACTGAACAGCGTAAAGAGCTTTTCGGGGCCTTCCAAAAAGAATACAAACTTGATGACGACGATTTGATTTCTGTTGATACGGTTACGCCGAGCATCGGGCAGGAGACGACCAGAAATACGATTATCGCGACCCTTGTGGCTATTGCCCTCATGCTGGTCTACATCACTTTCAGGTTTGAGTTTTTCTTCGGCTTGTCGGCTGTCATTGCGTTGGTACACGATATCACATTGGTCATCGGGTTGTACGCGTTGTTCCAAATTCAGGTCAATTCACCGTTTATCGCGGCCATTTTGACCATTCTCGGTTATTCCATCAATGATACGATTGTTGTGTTTGACCGTATTCGTGAAAACGAAGCGGAAATGGGCCTGTCCGATTTGGATAATCTGGTGGACACCAGTATCAATCAAACTTTGACGCGCTCCATAAATACAACACTGACCACATTGATCGCGATTTTGGCTCTCTACATTTTGGGCGTAGACGCGGTGAAAAACTTCTCGCTGCCCCTTATTGTAGGTCTCATCGTCGGTTGTTATTCGTCGATCTTTATTGCCAGTCCAATGTGGACGATTTTCCAAAAGAAATTCGGAAAATCCAAATACAACGTCAAAAAACAAAAACATCAGCGCAAACGCAAAGACCGCAAAAAAACTTCCCGCGATCAAGCTCCGCAGGTCTAAAAAGAGATTTGTTTTCGGCTGTCCTCTTAAACATGTCGTTAAAAGGACAGCCTTTTTCATATTTTGCTATCTTTTAGTTTTAACCAAAATATGATTGACTGCCTGTTACGAAGGCGAAAGCAAGAATACTTTAAAAGCCTGATTGATCGCGCTTTCCTCATTGACATTGTTTTAAGGATTTGTGAGAAAAAAGATAGACAATTTAAAAAAACAATCATATCGCGTCGATTAAACTCGGAGGTAAACGGATGTCAGAGATAAAAAAAACAATTTGGAAACAACGCGGAAGAGCGCTGACAAACGCAGAAAAACAAAGGGTCAACGCCATTTCCGATTTTTGCGGTGTGTCCCGACTTATCGCCGAAATCGCTTTTCAGCGGGGATATGAAAGTGTCGAAGCGGCATATGCCTTTTTTCATCCTTCAATTAAAGATTTGCGAGATCCCTTTGAGCTTCCGGATATGGAAACAGCAACAGAGCGCATTATCGGGGCGATAAACGATCATGAAAAAATCTGTATTTATGGTGATTATGATTGTGACGGCACATCGGCAGTTTCGATTTTAGTCGGTTATTTAAAACGAGCCGGCGCAAATGTAATGTACCGTATTCCTAATCGCTTAAAAGAAGGATACGGACTAAATTTCAATGCTGTGGATGAGCTTTCGGCCGAAGGCGTCGCGCTTCTCATTACCGTCGATAACGGCATAGCGGCTCACAAAACAGTTGATTACGCCGCGTCTCTTGGGATAGATGTGATCATTACGGATCATCATGAATGTCAGGGAGATATTCCTGAAGCCTTGGCAGTCATTGACGCGAAGCGTTTGGACACGGATTATCCCTTCAAGGAAATGTGCGGCGCGGGGATTGCCTATAAATTGGTATGTGCATTGGAATCAATGCTCATTACCGGACAGGATTTAACACCTTTTCTGGAAGTAGCGGCGTTGGCAACGGTAGCCGATATTGTGCCGCTTCGGAATGAAAACCGTGTGATTGTCTCGTTGGGAATCCGGTCAATGAATGAAAATCTGAAAAACCTGGGCATTCGAAGTTTGATTGAAGTTGGGGAAATCGAAGCGGTAAACGCGGGGGTTATAGGCTTTAATATCGGGCCTAAAATTAATGCTGCCGGCAGGCTCGGAGATGCCGGCGAGGCTGTCAAATTGTTTTTAAGCACAGATCAGAAAGAAGCAAACCAACTGGCATTATCACTGAGAGAAAAAAACAAAACGCGTCAAGATATCGAAAAAGCCATTTATGGCGAGGCATGCGACCAAATTGAAAAGCGGAGCCTTGACAAAGATGTGTTTATGATTGTTGACGGAAAAGGGTGGCATAGCGGTGTAATCGGCATTGTTGCCAGCAAGCTGCAAGAAAAATGGTATCATCCGGTCATTGTCATCGGAATTGATGAGAACGGCGAAGGCCGGGGAAGCTGCCGAAGCGTTGAGGGAATCAATATCCACGAAGTTTTATGCACGGTGAAAGATTTATTCACAAGCTTCGGCGGTCATGAAATGGCTGCCGGTTTTTCCATGTCCGAATCCAATATCGACGCTTTGCGGGCAAGACTCAATATTTGGAGCGAGAGTCATCAAGCGCGTGAGCATTTAACTCAAACGCTATATTATGACATTTTTGCTAAACCGGAGGAAATCAGTCTTGAAATGATGGAGAGCGCCGCGCTTTGCGAGCCTTTCGGCGTCGGAAATCCCGGAATTGTTGTCAGAGCTGATCATGTCAGGCCATCTGACGTCAGGAGAATGGGGATGGACAATAGCCATCTTTTGTTTCGCGCAGATGGTGTGCGCTGTGTCGCTTTCGGAAAGGGCGAGCGCGCGTCAGAGTTAAATTATGGCAATGTGTCACTGCTGGGCGCTCCGCGGATCAATGAATTTCGAGAAATGAGAAGCCCGGAATTGATGATAAAAGATATTAAAAGCGATGTACTCTATCAAAACAGCGCATGTTACGCTTTGATTCAAAAAATCGACCTGGGCGAAACGATTGAAGAGATCGACTTATCAGCGTACAAATCGCGTATAATACCGACGAGAGAGGATGCTGCGGCAATCTTTCGATATTTAAAATCCCATGACAACAGACCCTTCGCCTTTGACGAACTCAAAGCCCTTGGAGAAGATATGAATAGTTTTAAGATTCTTGCCTGTTTAAAAATTTTCCAAGAAACCGATATCATCTCGTATTCGCTGAAAAAAAGTATAATTTTTTCAAAGATTTGTCCAAATCCCGGAAAAAAAGATATAAATAAGGCGCCATTCATGATAAAATTAAATCACTATATTTTCTAAAAGGACGGTTATATAGATCATGATTATCAGAGACTATATTAGAGAAAAAATTGGAATCTATCAAGATTTTCCGAAACCGGGTATCAGTTTTAAAGATATCAACAGTGTTATCAGAGACGCTGACGCTTTCAAATACGTTATTGATGAATTTTATCGCATTGCAAAAGCTCTCGATATTAATGTCGTTTGTATTCCCGAAGCGCGCGGCTACATTTTCGGTTCTCCTTTGGCTTACAAATTGGGAGCCGGTCTGGTGCCGATTCGCAAACCCGGCAAGCTTCCCGGCAAGGTCATGTCGACGGACTACAGCCTGGAATACGGAAAAAATACTATTGAAATACAGAATAACGCCATTAGACCCGGTGACCGTGTTTTGATTATCGATGATTTGCTGGCCACGGGCGGTACGATGAAAGCCGCCATTAATTTGGTAGAAATGCTCGGCGGAGAAGTCGTAGGAGCGCTTTTCTTAATTGAATTGAGTGATCTTAAAGGACGCGAAGTCCTCAAAGATTATTTTGTGGATTCTCTTGTCCAGTTTGACATCTAATTGATCGGCATTTTTTATAACGGCCTAATCCTAAAAAAATTATCAACTCTTCATTTTTAACATTTAACAAAAAGCAGATAACTATTTCAGAAGACAAAAGTGTTTTGTTCTACGGGATGATATGCAGCTTCTTTACTTTTCTGCTTGAGATGAATTGAAATGACGGATAAAAACAACTTAAGTAAGAAAGGAGGCGCTTATGGCAACGGAAGCGGTAAAACGCAAAGTAGAGGATATTATACAAACCGTGGAAAAACACAGCAGCGAAGCGGATACGCAAATGATACGCCGGGCTTTTGAGCTTGCCGATGCCGCGCATGCCGGCCAAAAGCGCAAATCCGGGGAAGACTATATCATCCATCCCGTGGCGGTGGCCAGTATTCTCGCGGATTATAAAATGGATGCAGAAACCATTTGCGCGGCACTCCTTCACGACGTCATCGAAGATACTGTCTATAGTCACGAATTCATCGCCGAGCATTTTAATCCGACGATTGCGGATTTGGTAGAGGGCGTCACGAAAATCGGCAAGATTGAATATCAATCCAAAGAGGAAAGCCAGGCCGAAAATATTCGCAAAATGGTTTTGGCCATGTCAAAGGATATCCGCGTGGTGTTGGTCAAATTGGTCGACAGGCTTCACAATATGCGCACGCTGGAATATATGACCCATGCCAAGCAAATTGAAAAAGCCAGCGAAACCATGGAGATTTACGCGCCCATCGCCAATCGGCTGGGCATTCAGGCCATCAAATCCGAGCTTGAGGATCTTTCGCTTAAATATTTGGACCCCGATGGCTATTATGACATTGTCAAGCACGTAAAGGTCAGCAAACGTATGCGCGAAGATTACATCGATAAGGTGATCGGGATTTTACGGGAAAGAATGGATGAGCGCAACGAGGATTGTAAAATTTACGGCCGCTCCAAATCTTTTTATTCCATTTACCGTAAAATGCACGCGCAGCATCTGCAGTTTAACCAGATTTATGATTTAATCGCGGTTCGCGTTATCGTTGATACGGTGAGGGATTGCTACGAAGTGCTGGGACTTGTTCATACGGAATGGAACCCGATTCCCGGCCGTTTCAAAGATTATATTTCGATGCCCAAGCCCAATGGCTATCAATCCATTCACACGACGGTTATCGGACCCAACGGAGATCCTGTTGAGGTGCAGATCCGCACCAAACAAATGCACCAAACGGCGGAATACGGGATTGCCGCCCATTGGAAATATAAAGAAGGCAGAGGCGAGAGCAAAGGGAAAGAGCTCAAGTATGAAAATGAGATGGCATGGATTCGCCGTCTCATTGACTATCAGCAGGAATTTGACAACGCCGGCGATTTGCTTGAGACCATGAAGGTCGACATTCTTTCGGAAGAAGTGTATGTGTATTCGCCCAGAGGCAAAGTCATTGAGCTTCCCGCCGGGTCCTGCCCTTTGGATTTTGCCTATCGCATTCACAGCGATATCGGCGACACTTGCGTTGGCGCCAAGGTCAACGGCAAAATTGTTCCTCTCAATTACACGTTGAAAAACGGGGATATTGTCGAAATTTTGACTTCGAAAAACGCCAACGGCCCCAGCAGGGATTGGCTTTCTTTTGTCAAGAGCGCCCATGCCCGCAACAAAATCCGCCAGTATTTTAAACGGGAAGAAAAAGAAGAAAATATCGTCAAAGGCCGTCTCTTGTTTGAAGAGGAAATTAAACGGCGCGGTCTGAAAGACACCAATCTGGCCAGCGCTGCCAAGCTTGAAATTTTAAGCGAAAAACTCGGCTACCACAGCGTGAATGACTTTTACGCGGCCGTCGGATACAGCGGCATCAAAATGGGGACGATTTTTACGAAAATGCAGCTTTTGTTCCCCGAGGAATTTCCGGAGGACAATCAGGAAGTCACCCTCAAAAAGCCCAAAAAAGAAAGAAGGCATGGCTCTAATGTCACCGTTGCCGGTTTGTCCGATATCGATGTCCATTTTGCCAAATGCTGCAACCCCGTCCCGGGAGATAAAATTATCGGCTATATCACGCAAAACAAAGGCATTTCCGTTCACCGCATTGACTGTCCCAACGTGCTTAATATCACGGATACCGATAAAATTGTTCAGGTTGAATGGAACAAAAACGGTATATCTGGCGAATTTCTGGCGGAAATCAATATTAAAGCTCACGAAAAACAAGGCTTGTTAATTGAAATCAATAAAGTCTTTTTGGAAATGGGCATTCCGCTGACTGCTTTAACGGCACGTAATGATAGAGGTGAATACAGTTACTACGAAGCTGTTTTCGAAGTGAAATCCCGAAGGGAGCTCAATTTGCTGACAAAAAATATCAACAAAATTTCGGAAGTCATTTCCGTTAAGAGGGTGTAATCATGCGCGCAGTTCTTCAAAGAGTCAAATCATCTTCTGTCGTTGTTGACGGTAAAATTGTCGGAGAAATCGGCCCGGGGCTCAATATGCTTCTCGGCATCGCGGCGGACGACACCGAAGCCGATATGGATTATATTATTAACAAAACTATCAATCTCCGCGTATTTGAGGATGAAGAGGATCGCATGAATCAATCGCTTCTGGACGTTGGCGGCGAGCTGCTTATTGTCTCTCAATTTACCCTTTACGGCGACTGCCGAAAGGGAAGGCGTCCCAGTTTTACGGCCAGCGGCCCCGTTGACGCGGCCAAGGCCAAATACGCGCGGTTTTGCGAAAAAATCAAAGAAAGCGCCGGCGTCAAAATCGCCTTTGGCGAGTTCGGCGCGGATATGCAAGTCAACATTGTCGGGGACGGGCCGGTAACCTTGCTTCTCGACAGCAAAAAACTGTTTTAATTTTGATAAATGCCGCTTAGTATTGACGATGCGCGCCGCTTTCGCGCGTAAAAAATACATAAGCGACTTTTTTATTCAGGGAGAATGATTATGTTGCAAATCAAAAAATTTCCACTTGGTATGATCGCCGCCAATTGCTATGTTGTGTGGTCTGACGAAAGCCGAAAAGGCGTGATGATCGATCCCGGCGGATATTCCCCCGCCCTTGAAGCCTATGTTCGAGATAATGAGATTGTCATCGATAAGATTCTGTTGACCCACGGTCATTATGATCATATCGGCGGGCTTTATGAAGCGATTAAGCTCACCGGCGCCAAAGTCTATATCCACAAAGATGACGCCGATTGCCTGATCTCCGCCAACGCCAACATTTCGGTGATGTTCGGCATGAGCGCCTCTTTTGACGCGGCGGATCAATTTTTTAAAGACGGCGACGAAATCGATATTGCCGACGGCTACACCTTAAAAGTTATCCATACGCCGGGTCATACGCCCGGAGGGGTCTGCTTTTACTGTGAAAAAGCCAGAGCCCTTTTCTCCGGCGATACGCTGTTTTGCGCCTCCATCGGCCGGACGGATTTTCCGGGAGGGGATTATCAAATTCTCATGCAGTCATTAAAGCGTCTGATGCTTCTTGATGATGATGTGATGGTTTACCCCGGACACAATGCTGATACCAATATCGGCTACGAAAGAACCCACAATCCCTTTATCGCATAAATTCAATTTGATTTTCAATGAGGTTTTTATTTGGACAAAATTGCCTTTTGCATTGACAACAACCCATCTTGGCGGCAAGCCTGTTATGAACTGACGGAAGCCTTTGCCGCGGGCGTCGATATTGTGTTTAATGAACCCTGCGAACATACGATTGACGTTTCCGTGAGCGATGACGGCATCAGAATGAAAGCTTTTGAAGGCGGCCGGCTGAGCTTGGAAAAACAATACGCCGTCGAAGCCCCGGCAAAGGACATGCCGTCGAAAAAGTTTAAACGGCTGATTTACCGGTTTTTGTCGCAGTATTTTAATCAAACATTGCCTTGGGGATGTCTGACCGGCATTAAACCCGTTAAAATCGCCCATCAAAATCTGTTGGACTTCGGCGGAAACGCCCTGGAAGCGGC
>CACZTE010000239.1 GCA_902784045.1 uncultured Eubacterium sp.
CGAGCAGCGCTGCGATGTTCTCTTTGTCACCCTCAATAAATCCGAAAAAGATTATTCGCCCACCACCATGTATGATGATTATTCCATCAGCGACACACTATTTCATTGGCAGAGTCAAAGCGGTACATCGGAAACATCTCCGACCGGACAGCGCTACATTCATCATAAAGAAAAGGGAAGCAGAGTCCTGCTTTTTGTCCGTGAATATAAAAATGAATATGGAGCGGCCATGCCGTATACTTTTCTCGGAACGGCGAATTATGTTTCCCATACCGGGAGCAAACCCATGAGCATCACCTGGCGGCTTGACACACCGATTCCCGCTAAATATCTCAAGCAAACCAATCAACTAATCACCGGGTAATTCATCATATATCGCGATAAGCTTGCTTATATTTGATTTGTTTTGACATACAGTCAAATATAATCATCAATATAGCCATGACAATTTGTATGATCAATCAATTTTTCCCCATCAAAGAAAGGAGCAATTGAAACATGAACAAACCATCCCAACTGAAAACCATCGGTATCGCGGTGATGATCGCTGTGCTGACGACGGTGCTGGCCGGCTGTAAATTCTCCGTCGACAGCGCGTCAAAATTTAACATGGCCATCAACCCCGGCAACCTGTACCTGGACGCCGGCGCAGAAGGCAGCGAGCGCGTCCAAAGCGTGGAACCGCTGATCTTCAACAGCGGCGGCAGCGACATCTACGGCCAAATCCTCACGCCGGACAGCGCCTATGGCGAAGGGCGTCCCGTGGTCATCATGTTTCACGGTTTCGCCGGCTTTACCAAAATGGACGAAATCGGCAACGCTCTGTGCCGGGCGGGCTGCGTGGTCATCATGCCCTATCACCGCGGCGCCTGGGGCTCTCACGGCACCTACAGCTTCTCCAATTGTATCGAGGACGCTCTCAACCTTACCAAAGAAGCCACAAGCGAAGCCTTCGCCAAAAAATACCACAGCGATCCCGGCGGCGTCATCTACATCGGCCACAGCCTGGGCGGCAACACGGCGGTCAACGCGGCGGTCAAATCGGACAAAGTCAAAGGCATCGTGCTGCTGGCGCCCTGCGACATGGGACGACTGGGCACGGACATGAGCGAAGCGCAATTAAAGCCCTTTCTCATCGACAACGGCGCGGAAGCGGTCAATTGCGGCGGGGTCGACGCGTTGGTCGAAGACACCCAAAAGCACGCCAAAGACTGGAGCTTTCCATCCCATGCCGACCAATTGAAAGACACGCCGGTCTATATCGCGACGGGGGACAAAGACGACGTGTGCCCGGCGGCCACCATGACCGAACCCTTGATGAAAGCCCTGGAAGAAGCCGGGGGAAGCGGCAATCACCGGGCCAAGAGCTATCCGGCGGATCACAGCCTGGCGTCGGTCCGCGTGACCCTCACCAAGGATATCGCGGCCTTTCTCACGTCAATCAAATAAGGCGGAAAATCAGCGCGACAGCGCGGACAGGCAGGCAACCAACGCGTGACCGGGTGAGCGGCTCACCATCAACTACAGCGCGAGAACGGGGGATTCAATGGCAAACGCGAAATACGACAGTCAATATCAAAGAATGACCGAGGCGCCGGTGGCCGGCCTGGTGCTGATGCTGGCCGTGCCGACCATCATCTCCATGCTGCTCACCGCCATCTACAACCTGGTGGACACGGCCTTTGTCGGGCAGATCGGCACCTCGGCGTCGGGGGCGGTGGGCATCGTCTTCGGCTATATGGCCATCTTGCAGGCGGTGGGATTCATGTTCGGGCAGGGCTCCGGCAGCGTCATCTCCATCCTGCTCGGCGAACAGAAAAACGACGACGCGTCCCGCTTCGCCTCTACCGGTTTTTTCTCGGCCCTTGCCGTCGGCGCCCTCATCGGCATCGGCAGCTTGATTGGGCTCGATCCGCTGCTGACGCTGCTCGGCAGCACCCCCACCATTTTGCCCTTCGCCCATGACTATTGTTTTTACATCGCCATCGGCGCGCCCTTCATCATCGGCAGTTTTGTGCTCAACAACATTCTGTGCTACGAGGGCATGGCCGTCTTCGGCATGGCCGGCATGGTGACCGGGTGCGTGCTCAACATGATCGGCGATCCCATCCTCATATTCGGCTTCGGCCTGGGCACGGCGGGAGCGGGCATCTCCACGGCTGTCTCGCAAGTCGTCGGCTTTGTCATTTTGCTCATTCCCTTCGCGAGAGGCGTCACCCACAGCCGGATCAACCCAACGCGGTTTACCCGGGATATCAGCGAAATCTGGCGGATTATCACCGTCGGCTTTCCAAGCCTAGTCAGACAGGCGCTCTCCAGCCTCGCCACCATCTATCTCAACCGCGCCGCGGGGCTCTACGGGGACTCCGCCATCGCGGCCATGGCCATCACCAACCGGGTGACCATGTTTCTCTTTTCCTTCGTCATCGGCATCGGGCAGGGCTATCAGCCCGTGTGCGGCTTCAATTACGGCGCCGAAAAATACGACCGGGTGCGAAGCGCCTTCCGCGTCACCGTCCTGGCCTCAACCGTGATGTTACTCATCGCCGGCGTCATCATGTTCGCCTTAAGCGGAAACGTCATTCAGATGTTCCGGGATGATCCCGCGGTCATCGCCATCGGCACGCCCGCCCTGCGCTACGCCATCGTCGCCCTCATTTTCATGCCCTTTTCCGTCAACACCAACATGACCCTGCAAAGCACCGGTCATGCCCTGTCGGCGACATTTTTGGCCATGCTGCGCTCCGGCGTTTGCTTTCTGCCCATGCTGTTTGTCCTCAGTCAGATCTTCGGGCTCACGGGCATCGAAATCGCCCAGCCCGCCGCGGACGTGCTGACCTCCATCATCACCGCGCCCTTCGCCATCGTCTTTTTCCGAAGGCTGGGGAAAAAACAACCGGACGGCACCGGCGATGAAACGCCCTCACCAAAAGCGTGAGAACACCGGCCGCGCCCGCGGGTTGCTTTTTTGGCCGCGTGAAATGGCGAAGGATAGCATAAAATGCAATAGATTTCAAATAATGATAGACATTTTTAGACAAATACGATAAAATGTAAAAAACATCCGGCGCGAGTTGGATGCGATGAATATTTGACCGAAAGCGCGTGAGCGGATGACGATCGCCTCACAAGGGATGATGAATCGGGATGACATTGATGCCGCCCGAAAAAGCGAGCCGGGGACAGCCGTCAAGCCACAGCGCTTTCACACATTTTTTTGAAGAACGGGAGGAGAAAAAATGTTTAACAAATCGGACATTAGGCGGGACGAGTGCCAGCTTTTCGGCGGCCAGGCGTATTGCGGCTACGATTGGTGGTGGCATTCCTTCACGGGGATTAACGAAAAAACCGGCAAAGAACGCGCCTTTTTCATGGAATTCTTTTTGTGCAATCCCGCCTACGGCGAAGACGAACCGGTGTTCGGTCAGCTGCCGGCCAACAAAGCCGCCGGCGTTCAGCCGTCCTACCTCATGGTCAAAGCCGGCACCTGGGGCGAAGACGCCCGTCAGATGCACCGCTTTTTCGGCTGGAAAAAAATCCACGTCAAAACCCTGGAGCCCTTCGCCATCAAAGCTGACGATTGCTATTTGTCCGAATACCGCAGCCGCGGTCAGGTGACCATCAGCGAACAGGACGCCTTGGCCCATCCCGAATGGATGTGCGAAGCCGGCGAAATGAGCTGGAAACTGCGCATTGACAAAAAAATCGCTTACAATGTCGGCTACGGCGCCAGCGCCCCCATGCGCTATCTGCAGCTCTTTGAAATGTTCTGGCACGCCGAAGGCATGAAAACCGCTTTCCAGGGAGAAGTGGTGTACAACGGCGAAAAATACATCATCAGCCCGGAAACCTGCTACGGCTATTCCGACAAAAACTGGGGAAAAGATTTCACCTCGCCTTGGGTCTGGATTTCGTCCAACAACCTCACCAGCGAAATCACCGGCAAAAAGCTGGAAAACTCCGTCTTTGATATCGGCGGCGGCTGCCCCAAAGTCGGCCCCATCGCCCTCAAACGCAAGCTGCTTGCCGCTTTCTATTATGAAGGCCGTGAATTTGAATTCAACTTCTCCAAATTCTGGACGGCTTGCCGCACCAAATTCGACTGCTACGAAACCGATGAGCAAATCGTCTGGCACGTCGACCAAAGCACCTGGTTTAATCGCATGGTCACCGACCTTACCTGCCAAAAGAAAGACATGCTCTTCATCAACTACGAAGCGCCCAACGGCAAAAAACTGCACAACCGCCTGTGGAACGGCGGCAACGGCCGCGGCACCGTGGAACTCTACCACTGCGGCAAACTGGTCGACCGCGTTCATGTGGAAAACGCCGGATGCGAATACGGGGAATACGACGAGCAGGTGTAAGCTTAAAATAGCGCTTTGCATTTGA
>CACZTE010000240.1 GCA_902784045.1 uncultured Eubacterium sp.
ACCTTCAGTTAATACATCAAACTGGAAGGTGTTCTTTCATATTTTACCTGTTTATATCCAAATTCTGAGAGAAATCAAAGCGATTCCATCACGGATTCAATCCCTCGGCGAGCAAAGATCTCTTCACATTACCAGCAGTCATATGCCTGCCGATACGAGACTGACTTGAAAACAGCGGAAATCATCACAGTCCATACGAGTGAGATTTGTGTCGATGGTAATCTGCTGGTTATATCTATGGTAACAATGGAAGCAAAGATGTCTTTCAAATTCTGAACGTACTTTCTCGATCGGGCTTTTGCCCGCTGAGCGGTGGGCTCGTCTGGTCACAGACTGCCGATTAACGTGTTGTTGATGCACAGTGCGTTTTCTGCGCACGGTGGATAAAATACATGATGAAAAACAAGGGAAGGAAATAATAATGAAAAATCCGGATGTCTATCTCCTTTACGAATACATGGAAAAATTGCCGCTTACGGTCAGGATGAAAATAACTCTTGATGCCCCAGTTGACGCAGCGATTCTGACGAAAGCGGCGCAGGAAGCAATCAGTCGATTTCCGTATTTCAGCGTGAAGGTCGGTTTGGACGCCGAACAGAACTACATTTTGGAACATAATGATAAGCCTATCGCTGTTTTACCTGAAAAGAACGAGAGTCTGACGCTTGGCAGCGAGACGGTGAATGGGCATTTATTTGCGATTACCTACCGAAACAACTGCGTTTGGTTCAACTTTTCTCATGCTTTCTGCGGTGCTAAGGGCGCGTTGTTCTGGATTAAAACAACGCTATATCAGTACATGACGAAACAATATGGGATGATTGAAGCGCCAAAGGACATAAAGCTGCCGGGTACACCCGTGACGAACGGCGAGATGTTTTTCCCAAACGTCAATCAACTGCCGGACGATGAGCCTGGTTATCGCTACGAAGGTGGCGACACCAATTTGCATTTGAGTCGAATCCTAAAATACATGTTTAATCCCTTTGTTAAGGATAATTACTATTATCAGATTGAGATCCCCGTCAAGAATTTTATGGAATACGCAGCCAGAGTAGACGGAAGCCCGAGCACTATTTTGACGGCGATGATGTATAAGGTGTCTACCCGTATGTTTAAGGAGAAAAAAGATACGTTCCTCTCGGGACGAATTCCGGCTGATTATCGCAATGACATCGGCGCCAATGAGTCTTACCGCGATTTTGTTCGATTTATCCATGTAAAATATGAGTGGCGCATGAAGAATGAATCAATCGAAAAGCTCAATATGCATGCAAGGAGCGCGCTCAATGCGCAAAAACAGCCGGAATTGAGCTATGAGCGGTTTAAAAGGCTCGTCCGGATCCATAAAGGCATTGATGAGCAGCCAAATCTTAAAGCGAAAAAGAAATATGCCTCCAAATGAAGTACCTTCCGCAGTGATCCCCGGGACACTTATACGGTCAGCTATGTGGGACAGGTTGATTGGGGTGGGATGGACGAACATATTAAGGGCGTATATACCATTACGGATGGAGATTTGATGCTGGAATTGAATGCCCTGAAAGACAACTTTTACCTGGCCTTTCAGCTGATTAACAAAGATTGCAAGCCTTTGGAATTGTTCTGTGAGGTGTTGGCGCAGGAAGGAATTCCCTACCGTGTGTCGGAACGGCTGACGCGCTATATGCCTAAAATCAAACTTCCATAAATGCAACAAAAAAGTGCTCCTTTGAAGTCTCCCTGAATTTTTACACATTGGGAAGATTTAAAAGGGGTTCGTCGTTTTATTCAATCAAATCTGAGAGACAAATGGAGATTGCTCATTCAGCTTTTTGTCGTATAGACATACTTTTAATATTGTTCACTGTTTCATGTCAACCTGATAGACGATGTCGTTTTTTCAATTGTCAGAGCGTAGTTGTTTTAACGTGGGATTGTCTGCTCCGCGAGAGCGCAGGTCGGCTGCCAGCCAAGCTCATCCTGAACAAAAAAGATGAGGGGGATGCCGACTAATGTGGAAAAGACCGAACAGTTTAAAACCACCGAGAGAGCGAAGAGCTGCCAGTCAACATGGGGAAATAAAAACGCGACACCGGGGGTAATAATCAGCGCTGAGAGCAAACCGGTGAACACATTGACGGCAGTTTGAAGGCCAATGTGAGAGAGGGTCCGCAGAGAAAAGGATGTTCGGCGGATTCGGTTCCAGAAAAACCATGTGCAAAAGGGAATGAAAAAATTGGAGACAAAGCCGAGAATCGACGTAATGTGAAGGTCGCCCCCCACAATATCCGCGATGAAATTGCCGACGCCGAAGACTAAACATCCCAGCGGACCGAAGAAAGCGCCGTAAATCGGGGCGAGGGCATAAATTGGCCGTACGTCGGTGAAACCGGGGATAATGACCATGACCTTAAAAGGCAATGAAACCAACAGAAAAACGATCAGCAGTATCGTAAAACGCGTTGCGAGATGGCGGGACATCCGCGCGATGAAAGCGTCTCGGCTTTTTTGAATTCCAGCGGTCGCGCGGGCCGGTTTTTCCCCGGCTTTCCGGAAATGAATACGCCCAACAGCCGATGTGATTTTGGATTTCGCGGCGTCAATGACAGCGGAGACGGGACCCTCGGCGGGCTCTCGTCTCGGTGACGCGCCGTTGATTTTACCGAAGGGAAGAATGGTCAGCACGTTGCTGAGGACAATCAGGGCGCAGCCCATGATAATGATCGGTGTGACCGGCTGGGTGTTGATGATTCCCGGAGGCATTAAAGCACCGAAAATGACACTGAACACAATGTCCATCGAATAGATGACAGTCGCGGCTTCCGGCGTCGTACGACGGTGAGCGAACGTGTTGAAAGTCATGGCCAAAGCGACGCAGAAGAAAGCGTAAATCAGGAGACTGGCGAGAAACGGCGATGTTGTCGGCAAGTCCAAAAACATCCTCGGATTTGCGAAAAACCATAGCACAAAAGAAATCAGTGAGACAAAGGTTGTGGTGACAGCGGATGTGGAGACGGGATCGTATTTTTTGATACACCGGTTTAAAAGGATGACAAAAATTGCCCGAAGCACACTGGAGACAACAATGGCCAAAAGCCCCGGCAGATTGGCGAGGGTAAAGCTTTGATGACAGATCAAAACAATGGCCGCGGCGACGATGCCCGCCGAAATCCAAGAAACAGGCTGGACAGGTTGACGCAACAACATGTCGACAATCGGCGTGGCGATGACCAGCGAGGAGAGCAAAAACGCTCCGTCGGTGACGGGGAAAAAATTAAGGCCGTAGATAATCAACACGTTATAAAGCATGTTTAACATGCCGAGCAAAAAACACCAAAATATAAACGACCATTGTCCGTTTTGCAAGGCGGTGGCAATTCTGTTGTAAAACGCGATAAACAAAATAAAGGCACCGATGGCGTTGGTTATGGCCGTTGTCGCGAAGCTGGGAACCGAATTCGGAATGGCGGCATAAATGATCACTTCTGAAGACCAGCACATCGTCGCGCACAGTAACGAAAGATCAGCTTGGAGTTTATTCATAACGGTTTTATAAAGAAAGTTTGTCTCCTTCTCAAAATGGAATAATGTCCGAAAGCCGGCGAGGGTTGCGCCGGCTTTCGGATGATGTTGTCATGATAGCGGAGGACCTAAATGAAACAGGCATGTCTCAAAAACACCACAAAGGTCTTCAACTCCGCGTGGTTGGCTTTCGGCCAATATCCGCGTCAATCGGCATTATTGCCGGGTAAAGCGCTTTCGTTGCTCTCTTCATTGTACAGCCGGCGGTATTCCTCGCAGGTTTCCAGCAACTGCTGATGCGTGCCGGAGGTCAGCACCTTGCCGTTCGCGATGAAGAAAAGGCGTTCGCAACCAATCACCGTAGACAGCCGATGGGCAATCATCACAATGGTATGCTTGCCGTGTATA
>CACZTE010000241.1 GCA_902784045.1 uncultured Eubacterium sp.
AATTCAAAAGGCAACTCGAAAAATCGTTCAAAAGACGGTCAGCAACCGAATTCGGACACTGACAATACTGATGCTAACATAGATTATAATGGTTCGCTGTATTCGGATATTTAAAAGATAAATATCATTTTATTTCAATCAAATACCAAGCCATGGCAATTGCCGGCCATGGCTTTTTATGTATAAGTGAAGCCTCATACGACTATAGTCGCGTGAGGCTTCACGTTAATGTCTCCATTCTTTAAATAGTGTTATTCAAATTATTTCGTAAAGATTAGAGGAATGTCCTTTGTTTATGATTTCATATCTGAAAAACGTACTGGTAAAGTGTCGGCTTATTCAGAAAATATCGCTTGCAAAAAGCGTCCTAACTGTTTGACAGTCATGACGTTTTGTTTTTTATTTTTTTAGATATGATTTCTCGATGTTTGATTTGGGCTCTGTCAAGGCGGGGCTTTTCCCTTTTTCCACTAAGACAACTTGCATGGCTTCCAAACGATATCCAAATCCTTCAGTACCGGCACTCTCTCCGTTTTTGGCCCAGGCCATCCATCCGACGTTTTGCGCGTGAACACGATAGTAAATATCATAGTGTTCCGCCATTTCCCCAGTGAGTTTAACCTGCATGGCTTCTAAACGGAGGCTTCGTCCACTGGTCCCGCTATCTTCACCGCTACTTCGAAATGCTTTTTCCCATCCGATATTTTGGATATGGGTCCGATAACAAATATCGCCGCTGTATTTTGGATCATTCAATGTAAGGCGCATTGCTTCTAGACGAAGACTGCGGCCACTGGTTCCAGCAGTCATACCGTCCCAAACATTGGTCTGCCAACCGATGTTCTGGACATGCGTTGTGTAGAGCACTTTCGCTTCGGAAAAAGCGGTATCCAGTGTGCCGGGCTCATTTTCGGGGGGAATATCTCCCTTTCGGATTAATCGTACGCGGTAGGCCTGAACACCGTAGGGATAGCCGGTGAAACCACAAGGTTCGTCGTTTTTCGCCCAAGCCATCCATCCTATCGACGTCACGTTAACCTGATAGTAGAGATCGTATTGTTCGGCAAGTTCACCGGAAAGCTTCATTTCTAAAGCCTGGATAACATCTTCTGACCTTCCGCTGTTAGAGGCGTTTGTGCGATATGCATTTTCCCACCCGCCGTTTTGTGTATAGGTTCGGTAAGCAATATTACCATATTCTGTATCGCTTAACCTCACACGTATAAATGATAAAGAGCGATTTAAACCAATGCTTCCGGAAATCGCTCCGTCTTCTCTCGCGAGTTGCCATCCTGAGGATGACTGATAAGAAGCGTACTGTATAGCTGGTGCGATAATTTCATCTGATTCGCTTTCAAAGCGGATTCCGGATGTTCTTGCGAAATTATCAACGGCTGACCCTTTTTCACCGTGAAGGACAAGCGTCCGACAACCTTCAAAAGCGTTACCGGCTATGGTTTTCACGCTTTTAGGAATCGTCAACTGAGTTAACCCTGTACACTTTGCGAAAGACTTCACTCCGATTGTTTGTAACCCTTTCGGCAACGTATTAGCTGCCGATGTCTGCTCATAATAATTCAAATTGCTAGCGACGCGAACGGTTTTCAGAGATGTCATGTTCTCAAAAGCGTAATTTCCGATAGACGTGATGCCTTCGGGAAGCACGAGAGTGTCGATTTTTGAAGATGTATGTGCCCATGGAGCCTCTGACATTTCATAATCAAACATTGCGCCGCTTCCGGAAACAATGAGTTGTTTGTCTTCTATCCGCCATGTCAGTTTTTGACCGCAGGCATCGTCCGCGAGATCAGGTCCATCAGGTTGTGACGAAGAGACCTCAGCGAGAGCTGCGTCGAATTGCGTAAGGCCGTATCCGTAAATATCGTCCCTGCCGGATTCTCCCATATCACGAGCTGTTTTTAAGATAATATCAGAAACCTGTGAAGCCGTCAGTGACGGATCCGCCGAAAGCAGCATAGCCGCTTCACCGGCGACCACTGGTGCCGAAAATGAGGTTCCCGTATCAACGGTGTAATTGGCGAATTGTTGATCAGCGGAATAAACATAAGTGGTATAAATATTTTTGGCAGGCGCGACAATATCCACGGAAGCGTTGGCCGGGGAGCCTTCCCAATGGGACACTTCGGTTATTCCATTCGAACTGTTTGTTGAACAAACAACTCCGCCGATGCCGATGACGCCTTCCGCCGCTGCCGGTATCATCTGGTTGTTGCTTATCCGACCGTGATTACCAACGGAAGCAACCATAACGATATCTTTGTCCACGCAGGCTTTAACATAGGTGTTAATCAGTGCCGCAGCGGTTTTATTTTCCGGCTTGTCCTCAAGGCCGAAAGACATATTGACAACGCGAATATCATCCCGTCCAGCAATATCTTTGAGGGCGGAAATAATACAGCCCAAACTGAGGTTGGAATCACCAAGCGTTTTTCCACCGGTTCGATACGGCACAATAGTTACATTCGCCGTCCCGGTTACACCGGCAATGCCGATGCCGTTATTGGCCGCCGCGCCGAGGATACCGCTAACTTCGGTGCCGTGATAGGAAGCTTCGTTGCCCGCGTATGCCGCGTTGCCTTCTAGCTTTCCAAACAGGTCGTTAACTTCCGAAACGCGTCCTGAAAATTCCGGATGAAGGGTATCGCAACCTGTATCGATGACAGCCACTTTGACCGGCTGTCCATCCGGCAGTCGATCCCATGTATTGACAGCGCCGGTTTGTGTAAGAATACAATCTGCCCGGACTCCGCCGTTTATCTGAGCGAGTTCATAATCATTTGGAAGGCCCATACAAGGAATGTTCGCGTCTACAAAAGCAGTTTCCACCGCTTCATTCTTTTTGAGAGCCTGTGCGAAAGCATCTGTATTTTCAGCATCCGTCGGCGTAATCATATCCACAGAGTCCGAAATCTTTGTCGCCTGACGCACGTCTTTCTGTTTGAGATTGAGATCAGCAATATCACCATGATCTCGATAAACCACAACTATGCGTTGATCCGCCGGAAGAGATACGTCCACATCGGCTACTTCCGACACGGACTGTAGCGTAACATTTTCATCGAGCGAGCTTAAATCATCCGAATCCGCCGCCAATGTACCGCCGATGCCCCATAGAGCCGCTAAAAGCAACAAGAGCATCAAACAAATTCGTCTTACCTTTCTCATGCTTAAAATTTTCCTTCTTTCACTTATTTTTCTTTTTCTCATTTTTTAATAATATCAAACGGGAAACCGATTGACTTGTTGATTTTTCTCTTTATTGATAAACGTTATTTGATTTTCCCGGTTAATTGATCAGCGAGTTCAGCAAATGTTTCACCGGTCAAACGTTCTCCGCGAACACCGGGATCAATACCCACCGCGGTCATCGCCGCAATTAATGTCTCTCGGTCATAGGCTGTGTTGCCCATAAGGGAATTGATCAGGGTTTTTCGTCTATTTAAAAACGCGGCTTTTACGATGGTGAAAAAGACTTTTTTATCTGCAGGTTCATATGTCGCTGGCCGGCGGGTAAGCACAATAACCGATGAGTCCACCCGGGGTTTCGGCATAAAAGCCGAAGCCGGCACATCAAAACATTTTTCGCAATCTGCGTAATATCGGGCGGCCACGGTTAACGAACCGTAAGCCTTGGTTCCCGGCTTTGCCGCCAGGCGCTCTCCCACTTCCTTTTGCACCAAAAAAGTCATACGTTTGATGGATAAATCGCTTTCCAATAATGTCATGATAATCGGCGTGGTGACGTAATAAGGTAAATTGGCTGCCACTTTAATGGATTCATCCTGTGAAAATCCCAAGTCCGACAAATCACACCGTAAAAAATCGCTGTTAACAAGCCTTATATTATTATATTCGGATAAAGTCTCATTTAAAACGGGGATGAGACGCGTATCAATTTCAACTGTCGTCACTTTTTTTGCGCGAAGAGCCAGAGCCTGGGTCAGCGTTCCGATACCGGAGCCAATCTCAAGAACAGAATCCGAAAGTGAAATTTCAGCCGCGTCGGCAATTCGGTTTAGAATATTTTCGTCGATGAGAAAATTTTGGCCGAATCGTTTGTGAAAGCGCAGATCATAGCGCCGCATTAATTTTTCTATCTCGGATGGAGATGTTAATTTTGTCATGTTGTTTCCCTTTGATCATCCTCGCTCGCATTTATTGACTCGTAATAGGAGTCGATAAACGAAAGTAAATCGCTTCTGTTATTGTACTCAGGATAGCGGTACACCAGGGAAAGCGCCGCCGATATACCTTGTTTCACGGCAGGACCCCGGTATCCTGCGGCAATAAAATCCTTGCCGTCGATTTTGAGATCCCGGACGAAAATGGGATCGCCTCTCTCGATAATGTTGGCGTAAATCCGTTTGTTTTTTTTGACTATCTCACATTTGAGCGGTCCGCCGTCCCAGGCCGCTTCTCCCTGTTGAATGGAAAGCAGCGTCGCGAAACCATCGTGTCCCAATTCAGCAATGGTCTGTTTAAAATCTACGATATCATTGCAATTGACCTGATAATGCGCGCAAAGGGCAAGCACCTGTTTTTGGGTGCGTTTGGAAAATTTAAGCACATTTAAAAATAATTTTTGTTCCTCAGGCTCAAGGCTGTGTAGCAGCATAGCAAGCCGAGTTTCCAAATGACGCGGAACAAAAGCCATGGCTTCAAAAGATTCTAAAAAGGTATGACGCCAATCACGGTTCTTGAAATGGACACCGCGCTCAAGAAACAAAAATTGAATCAAATTGCATTTGAGTAGCAAATATCCGCCCCAGGTCACTTTTTCGGAGACGAGAAGACGGCAAAATTCCTGCCGGATGCGTTCCATGCTGACTCCGGTGATATCGGGATCGTTTTGAATGGATGCTTTGGTTTCGTCTTCGACGACCATCGCTTGTTCGGCAGCGAGGCGCACACAGCGCCATTTGCGAAGCTTGTCCTCCGCGAAACGATCGTCGGGACTGCCGATGGCCCGAATGATTCTCCGGTCAAGATCGGCAAGGCCTCCGACATAATCATAAATAATGCCATCACCGTCCATTAAAATGGCATTCATCGTAAAATCCCGGCGCATGACATCCAGACGCACATCGTCGGTATAAATGACCGAAGAAGGATGTCTCCCATCGGTATAACATAAATCTCTGCGAAAGGTCGTGATTTCGTACACGCCGCCCGGCAGTACAATACCAATGGTTCCGAACCGCGCGCCGGTATCAACCACATCGTCAAACCAATGCTTCATTTCATCCGGCAACGCGTTCGTCGTGAGATCATAATCTTTTGGTGTCTTTCCGAGAATCATATCTCTTACCGCGCCGCCCACAATATAAAGCTGTTTATTTCTACGTTTAAAAAAATCAAAAAGATACTTTAAATCGGCAATTGATTGTTTCAAATTTTTCTCCGCTCCGTAATAATCCGCAAAGCAGATTTACACTTCTTTTACTTATATGATAAAATAATATTAACTTTACCTATTCTATCACATTAAAACAGGATTCGTTAACCCTTAATCTGAATCACCCCGACTTTCTTAATCAATGACCGCGTTGACTTTATTATGATAAAGTGTTATGATTGAGTCCTTAAATCAAAAAGAAAGGATTGTCTTATGCTCAAATCCTACACCATTGATGGCTTTGAAAACATTCAATATCAAGGCTATCACGCTTTGCTCAATATCGAAAACCGACTTGGTGAATGCTTTAAAATGCATGGCTACCGTAGAGTGAGTACGCCCACCTTTGAGGCCTATGATATCTATTTAGGCGATGACACTGTTCCCCGGGATGATCTGTTCAAGCTCATCAGCCGTAAAGGGAAAGTGCTTGCCTTAAAACCCGACGCGACCCTTTCTGTCGCACGGATGGCTGCCATTAATCATCATGACCCAGAAGAAATTATCAAATTTTATTATCTCGCCAATATTTACCGCCATTTTTCCGAACCCGACAGCAAAAAAGAAATTACTCAAATGGGCGTGGAATATTTTGGTGACAGCAATCCCGAATGCGACGCGGAAATTATTCGCCTCGCTCAAAAAGCTCTGACCATTTTTAAGGTTGAAAAGCTTCAAATTGACCTGGGCAATGTCGGATTAATCGGCGCTTTACTGGCCAAAACCGATTTAAACGCCGATGATCGTAAAATTTTGGGAAAACTCATCGATAAAAAGAATGTCGACGACATTATTGCATTTTCCCATTCTCATCATATTGAAGAGAGCGTTGCGAACAAGCTTTCTCGGATTCCCGCTATTTACGGCAATCCCGAAGAAGTGCTCGAAAAAACGGAAGCTCTTTGCGAAAACGCCGCGATGCGTAAAGCCGCTCGTCGGCTTAAGGCCGTTTACAAACAGTTAAAAGCCTTCGGGCTCGCAGACACGGTGACCATCGACCTCGGTTTTACCCGCACGATGAATTACTACACCGATACCGTCTTTAAGATTTATGGCGGCCATTGGGGCACACCCCTGATTGAAGGCGGACGATATGACGCTTTAAGCGCAAAATTCGGCATTGACCGACCCGCCTGCGGTTTTGCCGTCGACGTTCTCAGCCTTATGGATTACTTGGAACAAAACGGGCTGATTGTCCCGTTGTCGGAAGCGCGGACCGTTATTTTTTACGCGCCGTCGGATATCAAGCAAGCGGCAACCATTGCCGACCATCTGAGAGAGCGCAACATCATCACGGAGACCTTCCCCTTAAAAGGTGCGCCAGAGCCGGTCATAGACCGCATGGGACGCACCCAAAGCTATAAAAGCGCGCGTTTTTATTGCGTGCGCCGAGGCGAGGTCCTCAAATGGCAGCAAAACCGGTTTGACCGCGTCGACAGCATTGACGGCTACAGATGGCCGTCAACCGACGTTAAGACATCTCTAACTGAACAACATAAAATATGAGGAGAAAACCCATGAAAATCAAAATGGCACTCGCGAAAGGCCGTGTTGCCGAAAAAGCTCTTGAAACACTCACTGCCATGGGCTATGTCTTTCCCGACTATTCCCCGAAAAGCCGTAAGCTTGTTTTTACCGACAGCACCGAATCCCTCTCTTTTTTCCTGGTAAAATCTCCCGATGTCGGCACCTATGTGGAAAAAGGCGCCGCGGATATCGGCATTGTCGGAAGAGATGTCTTGGTAGAACATCCGGCAGACGTCTATGAACTGCTCAATTTGGACATCGGCAAATGTAAAATGTGTGTCGCGGGTTTCCCGGACACCGAAATTGTCTACAACAAAAAAATCACCGTCGGCACCAAATATCCCCGCATCGCTAAAGATTATTTTAACGCGGTCGATCAGCCCGCCGATTTTATCACCATCAACGGTTCTGTTGAGCTTGCGCCCATTTTGGGGCTATGCGACTGCATTGTGGATATCGTCGAAAGTGGCAATACCTTAAAAGAAAACGGACTCGTCGTCTTAAAGGAAATTCTGCCGATCAGCTCCCGCCTCATTGTAAACCGTGTGAGTCTGAAAACAAAAAGCGCCGCCATCGATCCCATTATTGAACGGTTTCGTTCTGCCGGCTCCTGAAAACCAGACCGCGCGTTAATCAATCGTATATTGTCTCAAAGGAAAATCATATGAAAAAACTATATTACAAAGATGCTTGCGGCCGTTTATCCGCCGTCTTAAAACGGGACGAATCCGACACCGAAAGCATAAAAAAAACCGTAGACACCGTCATCGCCGATGTCAAAAAAGGCGGTGATGCCGCACTGTTTAAATTCACCGAAAAATTTGACGGAGCAAAGCTCAATACTTTGCGCGTCACCGAAGAGGAAATTACCAAAGCCCTTAATCAAACCGATCCCACCCTTCTGGATATTATGCGGGAAGCCGCTGAAAATATTCGAGCCTTTCACGAAAAACAACTGGAGACCACCTGGACCTACGAGCCGAAGCCCGGCATTACGCTTGGCCAGAAAATCACACCTCTGGCCAGAGTCGGTGTCTATGTGCCCGGCGGTAAAGCCGCCTATCCGTCAACGGTTTTGATGGATACGGTTCCCGCCATGGTCGCGGGAGTCAGCTCGGTAGCGATGGTGACGCCCCCGGGAAAAGACGGCAGTGTTCATCCCCATATTTTGTCAGCGGCATCCATTGCCGGCGTCACCGAGATTTATAAAGTGGGCGGCGCCCAGGCCGTCGCTGCTCTTGCCTACGGCACCGAAAGCATTGCGCCCGTCGATAAAATCGTCGGACCCGGCAATATTTTTGTCGCAACCGCCAAACGCTCTGTTTTCGGCAAAGTAGACATTGACATGATTGCTGGTCCCAGCGAAGTGCTTCTTTTGGCCGATGAACGGGCCAATGCCGAATATGCGGCAGCGGATCTGCTTTCCCAGGCCGAACACGACGAAATGGCCATGCCCATTCTCGTCACCACCTCTGAATCCTTTGCCGATGCCGTCATCGTAGAGATTGACAGACAGCTAAACGCCGATCTCAGGCGCAAGGCCATCGCCCGGGCATCGGTTGATGATTTTGGGTTTGCCTTTGTCTGCGATAATCTGGACGAAGCCTTCGACATGGCCGCCAGAGTCGCGCCGGAGCACATGGAAATCATGCTGCCCGATGCCGAGACTTATCTGGACCGTGTTGTCAACGCCGGTGCCGTCTTTTTGGGAAGCTATTCCCCTGAGCCCCTTGGTGATTATTTTGCCGGACCCAATCATACCTTACCCACATCGGGCACCGCCAAATTTTCTTCACCTCTGGGTGTGTACGACTTTTTAAAACGCACAAGTATCATCCAATACAGTAAAGACGCCCTGGCAGAGGTCTCAGACAAAATCGCGGCCTTTGCCTACGCGGAAGGCCTTGATGCCCATGCCAAATCCATCGAAAGGCGGTTTAAATCATGAGTGATATCACCGTCCGGCAAGCGGTTCGTGATCTAAGCGCATATGTTGTTGAGCCGCCAGATTTCCCCATTATTGTCAACGCCAACGAAAATCCGGATGATCTGCCGATGTCCATTAAAAATCAGATCGCCGATGCCATCATGGCATGCCCCTTTAATCGTTATCCGGACGCTTCTGCAAAAACGCTTAGAGCGCGTCTATCAAGTTATCTGGGTATCCCCGCGGAGCAAATCATCTGCGGATGCGGCTCAGATGAGATTATCAATATGATTGGCGAGAGCTTTTTGGA
>CACZTE010000242.1 GCA_902784045.1 uncultured Eubacterium sp.
CCATGCCGACGGCGAAGCAGGCGACAATGCAGGCGGGCATCGGCCAGCCGAGCATGATGGCGATGTCATAGCCGAAGCCATATCCCAACGCCGCGATGAAGGCGACGGCGAAATCATCGAAGGTAAATAGGTTTTTCATGGTTTCTTTCCTTCTGTCTCCTCGTTAATCCATTCTTTCAGTTTGGCTTGCAATTCATTTTTATCAGGCAGATAAAGTTCGTACTGAGACGCGTAGATATTGGCATCTTTCGGCAATGTTAACTCCACCAGCATATCATTCTTCTTTTGACAAAGGAGAATCCCAATCGTTGAATTTTCGTCATCTGTTTTTTCATACCGATCATAATAATTGACATACATCTGCATCTGACCTAAATCCTGATGTTTAAGTTCGCCAATTTTCAAATCGACCAATACAAAACACCGTAACAAGCGATGATAAAATACAAGATCAACCCGAAAATGCTGTTCATCAAAAGTAAAGCGAATCTGTCTTCCGACAAACGTAAAGCCTTTTCCCATTTCCATCAAAAAATCCTGAAGATGATCGATAATGCGGTTTTCCAAATCACTTTCAGAAAATTTCGCTTCCTCTTTCAGCCCCAGAAATTCCAACACATAAGGGTCTTTAACAGCATCTTCCGGTTTCTCGACAATCGCGCCTTTTTCCGATAGTTCTTTGACTTTTTCCTAGTCCCGGCTTAACGCTGCGCGTTCATAAAAGGCACTGTCAAACTGGCGGTTCAATTCTCTGACCCCCCAATGATTTCGATAGGCTTCAATCTCGTAGAAATCGCGAATATCCGGATGATCGATGCGCATCAATTTCAAATAGTGTGACCAACTTAACGCGAATCGACGTCCGGTGGATGTCACCGGCAGCGCGCTCAATTCGTCAGACAGTGTCTGACGAATCGGCTATTTGGCATACACTTGATAAAGTTTACGCATCTGTTTCAAATTTGTTTGAGAGAAGCCTTTTCCCAGATGTTCCGAAAGATATTTTGACAATTCCGGGATGACATATTTTCCGTACTCGGCTCTGGAATGACCGTTTTGCTCCTCGTCGCAAATCATTCGTCCCACTTCAAAATAAGCGTAAACCATGGATAAATCCAAAGCTTGTTTTGCTTGATGTCTTGCCCCTTCCAAGACGTTCCGCGCAGCGTCCAGAAAAGATGATCGGATCACTTGCTTCTTCATGTCGGCGCCTCCTTCAATGACTTTGACGGTGGACTGCTATGGGTGCCCGCGTTTTTTCTATTTTCTTTTAGACCAATCGTCGAGTCCTTTATAAGCGCGGGGGTGTTTGTTTTTCGGTGTGATTTCTTTCGCTTCCCCATTTGGCCAAGGGCTCTTTTTTTATTAATTTTACGATGAATTTCCCCTGTTGTCTATACGTTCAGGCGCTGTTTTCGGCTGATTATCACGGTTTTTCGGGTTTTTCGCGTGACGTTTTCAAGCGGTTGAACCGCGCCGGCTTTTCGGGCTTCTCCCCTTCCCGGCGGTGATGGCCAGGCAGTGTTTGGGGCATTGTTTGACGCATTCCCCGCAGAGGACGCATTCGGTGCCGTTTTGTCTGTTTCGGGCGTTGTTGGTCATTTCGACATCCATCGGACAGACGCTTTCGCATTTGCCGCACCGGACGCATTGGTCCGTTTGGCAGGTGACCCGAATGAGGGAGAAGTAGCTCATGGGTTTTAAAAAGACGGTGACGGGACAGATGTATTTGCAAAAGGCCCGATTGTCTTTGAAGGCGAAGGCGAGGCCGATGCCGACGGCGTAATAGGCCGCGTTGCCGGCGAGAAACGCCCAAAACATGATTTGCTCGATCCCTCCGACTTTGGTCAAGAATAAGGCGGCGACGAAGATGAGCGACGCCGCGAAGGTGATATACCGGATCCAGCCGATTTTCTTTCTCGGCCGCGCGGGCACGGGATACGGCAGGAAGTCCAACACCATGGCGGTCCAGCAGGCGTAGCCGCACCAGCCGCGCCCGAAGATGAGGGGCCCGACGATTTTGGCGACGGCGTAATGGATGGTGGCCGCCTCGAAGACGCCGGTGAACAGGTAGTACCAGAAGCCTTCAATCTGCATGTTTTCCCGGCAGACGCACCCCAGATAGACGAACATGTATCCCCCGACCAGCAGTTGAACGACGCGCCTGGCGTGGGGGTATTGGTTGATATAGAGTATGAGGCCGAGGGCGATGGCGATGCCGATGTAGCTGAAGTTGAACAGGTAGAAAGGATTGTTTTTGGTCAGCCACAAGGTGACGGCGACGCTCTCGAAGATGATGAGAATGATGATGGGGGGTAAATATTTTTTGACGCGGTTCATGTTTGTTTCTCCTGATGGTGGGATGGGCGGGGTGTTTCCGGGGCTTCGCCCCTGCCCCTTCGCTCAGGCGCCTCAGCCTTCGGCGCCTTCACCGTGACCGAAGCGCAGCCCCGAGCGGGGGGTTGTTTTTAACTTAAAACGAAATCCAATCAGCCGCTTCATTTTGGTTATTCATCACGGCTATTTTTTTCTCGAGGAGGTTGCCCGGCGATAAGACCAATTCCCCGCTTTTGTACCGCTCTATCGCGGTTTTGACGGCGTCTTCTTCGGACGAAGCGGTGACGGCAAATTCGTCGGAAATGGTTTCCTCGATGATGATTTTGTAGGTTTTTCGCATGGATGGGACCTTTCTGGGTTCGATGTGAGCGTGGAAAGCGGGGGTTGTTTTGGGGATAAGGCAATAGTTAATTTAGATATTTTTTAAGAACTTCTTCATATTTTCCTGAGAACGAATCAAGTTCTTTTTCTGCTTGAATAATCTGCTTTTCTAGCGCTTCAACTTGTGAAACAACTTCATCTTGCTTTTGCCTTGGCGGTACTGAAAATGTAATTCCTTTTACTCTATCGCAGGAAGCGCGAAAAGAACGTGAGAATCCCATTTTTTGGCCTTCTCTCTCAAGAATATGCGTGAGATATCGAGGGTTCACTTCTGATGTTTTACAACGCAAAACGCCGCAATGATCAGTAGGATAAAACTCAAAATCCGAAGGAACATAGCTTGTCATCCAATCACCATCTATACCCCATAAAACAGAAGGAACAGAGAAATCTGTAATCAACAATTTATCGATATAGCCGAAAGGTTCTACAACATTCGCGCTGTATACAGGTATTTTACCGTTATAAACAAGCTCTTTATCAAGGACACGCTTGCCAATATTCACACTGAATTTTTCTGAATCTGCTAAACTAAAATTCTTTCCACTTGCATATTTATCTAACTCGAGGAATAAAGCTTCAATTTTATTTTTTTGATTTTTGATAGAGTTATTTGTTATTTCTTTTTCTCTATCTATTTCCTCACAATTCTCTACTATTAACGCCTGAAGATCATTATTAATATGCGGAACAGGAATTGTTTTAATATCTTCAGCATACACATGAGGTTGGCTAGCCCCTTTTTGCAAAGAATCAATAATTTGAGTTTGAATTGCCTTCAAGTAGTAAAATAACCATTTAGTTTCTAATACATTTTTTGCTTGTACAGTTGAACAGTCGGAGGCAAAAATTCGCTCATCCCAGAAATTTACATATCCAGCATTTGCTCCAGAAGCACTTACTGTAATAATGTTTTTTTCTCGATTATATTGATTATGCTTATATGCAAAATCTGTACCACCGGCAACTACTTTATAATCTCCTTCAACAACCTCTTCTCGAGTAATAGAAGACCCTTTAATTATGTCAGCGAAATCAAGAAGTGGTTTCAATTCAAATTTAGTTAAAAATGATATTTTTTTCCGGGGTCTTATACTGATTGCTTTATTAAAGCTTGAACGTGAAAACTCAAGCATGTCCTTTGTGCTAACAGCTGAAGCCCATGTTTGCTGTTCTTCCGTAAAACTTGGAATAATCTCATTGTATGATTGTCTGATAGCACACGCGAGCGTTCCCTCCGCAGTACGATTAGAATCATCATACAATTTACCACCCGGAGAGATAATTTGAATACCTTCGTTTCCTTTACGGTTTGACCAATCATACCCAAGAAATACTTTTTGCGATTTATTATCTGCCGGAGCGTTGATAATCACAGTTGTTTGACGAAATACTAAAGCAAAATAAAGAACTTTTTCTTTTTCAATCGCCTGCGCATATTCATAGAACTTATCAAGGTAAACGACCGCTTGTTCTTCTGCGCTTTTACTCTTAAATGCTTTTGTTTTTTTCAAATTCTTGGCATCTGTTGAAGCATCAAATGCTCTAACATATATTTTAAAATACTCAATGCCACTAAGCTCTTCAAGCGAATAGCTTTTTTTCAAAAATGCTTTATAATCATTGGCATCAACTTCAATCTGAGTTATATACGCTTCAAAGATTTCTTCATCTTTCCAATCTGATATTTTATTTCCGTTAAAAATGGCTTCTACCGAATCTTCAGACAAAGCAATTTGCTTCGGAGGCTCGTTAAATTTTTCAAGGAACAACACAACCGTGTTTGTCCCTGTTGCTCCAAATGTCTTGGAGCCAAAGGAGACGATTGCGCGGATATAGAAGTTCTGCAAGACCTGTTCGCGCGCTCCGGTATAACTAGCGCTGTCATTTGAGAGTATGGAACTCGGCAGAATAACTGCCGCAATGCCTTTCGGTTTCAACAGCTGACCGATACGCTCAACAAAAAGCGTTTCTATTTCTCCGCCGTTTAAACCTATGCGATCAAGAAGTGTAAAATTATTGTTTTTTAAAAGTAAATGCTGCTTGAAATCTTTAACGGCATACGGCGGATTGGCTACAAGAATATCAAATGTGCCGTTTTCAATTCCTTTATCCGGCGCATTTTCAAGACCGTCACCGAAAATAATATTTCCTTCACCAGCGCCATTCATAAACAATGAGATTTTGGCAACACGAGCAAGACGGTAATCTTTTTCTATGCCAAAAATATGATCTCTTGCCCAAGCATTGTTGCCATCTGAATGGACGAAATAATTAATCGTTTCTATAGCTTCGGTTAAAAAATGACCGGCACCGCAAGCGAAATCTATCTTATGGTCGTCTTTGATACGTCCCCAATATGTACGTCCAGCCCAGAAACGGCCTGAAATGGCTTGTTTTCTGGGCTTTTC
>CACZTE010000243.1 GCA_902784045.1 uncultured Eubacterium sp.
AAAATTGTTGGAGGGGTTAATTGTTATAAATTTTTCTCAGGAGGTTTCTTATGTCAAAACTGTCTAAGAAACAAAAATGGCTCGTCGCTGGATTGTTGGCTGTTGCCTTGTGCTTTGGGATCAGCCCCGTCACCGGCGCGATGCACATCATGGAAGGTTATCTTCCGATGGGATTCTGCGTGCTTTGGTACGTGGTGTCCATTCCGTTTGTAGTGTGGGGATTTATTCAGCTTAAGAAATCTGTCGAAGCCAATCGCCGTAATATGGCCATTATCGCCATGTGCGGGGCTTTCATTTTCATTGTATCCTCCCTTAAAATTCCTTCGGTCACAGGTTCCTGCTCGCACATGACCGGTACCGGTCTTGGCGCTCTGCTTTTCGGACCGGCCGCGGTTTCCGTTCTCAGCGTGATCGTTCTTTTGTTCCAGGCCATTCTTTTGGCTCACGGCGGCATCACCACTTTGGGTGCCAATACATTTTCCATGGGGATCGCAGGTCCTTTCCTTTCCTATGGAATCTATATGTTGGGCAAAAAGTTCAACTTCAATAAAAAGGTCACTGTGTTTGTCGCTTGTTTCCTTGGCGATCTTTTCACCTATTGCGTGACAGCATTCCAGCTCGCGCTGGCCTATCCTTCGGAAGTGGGCGGATTCGGTGCGTCCTTTGTGAAGTTTTTGGGTGTTTTCGCTCCCACTCAGTTGCCCTTGGCCATCATTGAAGGTATCCTTTCCGTGATTGTCATCATTGCCCTTGAATCTTATGCCAAACCGGAAATGATTTCTCTCGGTTTTATTGAACAGGAGGCTTAAATCATGTCAGAATCCAATAAAAAACTTGTGATTGTCTTACTGATTATCGTTGCCGTGATGATTGCTGTGCCGCTCATTATGCGCGCGGGCGCCGAATTCGGCGGATCTGACGATGCCGGCGGCGAAATGATTTCCGAAGTGCAAGGCACCGAATACGAACCGTGGTTTACGCCGCTTGCGGAAATGATCTTAAACGGTGAAATCCCCGGCGAAATCGAATCTCTGATTTTCTGCCTGCAAACAGGTATCGGTGTCGGCGTGTTGTTCTTCTTCTTCGGCCGTTTCTACGAACGCAAAAAACTGGGAAAAGAAGATCAGGAAATATAGCCTGATCTAAAAAAATGACGAACTGGAAAGTCGGAGGGTGGAGGCTCTCCGATTTTCTTTTTTAACTGACAAAAGGGATTTATACGAAAAAGAGGTGACTATGGTTATTCACTGGCTATGGGTGCTGCCCTTTGTGCTGCTTTTAATCGGCGGATTGATTTATAAAGCCTATAAGCACAGAGGAGAACATCATCATCATCACGGATTCGGCCATAAACACGGCGAATCAACCATTGCTGTCGATACATACGCTTATCATTCGGGAATCGCGCATTGGAATCCCGCCTTTAAGGTGGTGCTCTCCATTGTCCTGCTGCTTTTTTGCGTGATAGCCGATAGCGTGGAAGTGTCTTTAATCATTATTTGTTTCACCACCTTTGTGACGGTGGTTCTCGGTGATTTGTCCTTTCATCATTATTTTGAAATGCTGACCATTCCGTTGGTTTTTTTGATCGTCGGGAGTATCATTATTCTGATTAACTTTTCGTGGACACCAATGACGAACGTCATTTTATGTCTGCCTGTTTTCAACTTTTTTATTATCATCACACACGAAAGTCTGCATGTCACGGTGCATTTGTGGGCAAGGGCCTTCGGCGCGCTGTCGGCAATGTATATGATGTCACTGTCCACGATGTCCAACGAGATTTTTTCAGTGCTTCGAAAAGCCCATGTGCCGGCGCTCATCATTGAGTTGATGAACATGATTTACCGCAATATCTTTATCATGGCCGACACCCAAAGCCGCATGCGAAACGCCGCGGAATCCCGACTGGGATATGTGGACTACCGCACGTCGCTCAAGTCTTTCGGCAACACAATCAGCAATTTGTTTATTGTGTCTTTAAAGCGAAGCGGTCATCTCTATGACGCGATGGAAGCGCGGTGCTATGATGGAGAACTGTTATTTTTGGAAACTGAAAAACCCATTAACGCGAAGCTGGTTGTCATGGCTTTGGCCGTGGTCGCGTATTGTGTGTTGGTGTGGGCAATGACCCGAGGAGTGTAAGCAATGGAAAATATAATTTTAAAAACAGAGGATTTGACCTACAGCTATGGTGACGGACACCAGGCCTTGAAAGGGATTTCCGTTGAAATCGAAGAGGGTCAGCGCGTGTGTGTCGTTGGCTCTAACGGCGCCGGAAAGTCGACATTTTTCTTAAATATCAACGGTGTGCTTAAGCATGACGGCGGTGAAATTTATTTCAAAGGCCAAAAGGTCGGCAACAACAAAAAAGAACTCAATGAGCTTCGCCGCGGAGTCGGTATTGTCTTTCAAGACGCGGACAATCAAATCATTGCCTCGACGGTATTGGGGGAAGTGTCTTTCGGACCGATGAATCTCAAACTGCCCAAAGAAGAAGTCCTTGCGCGTGTCGATGAAGCTTTGGCGTATATGAATTTGAGCGACTTTAAAGAGAGAGCGCCCCATTATTGCTCGGGCGGTGAGAAGAAGCGCATTTCCATCGCGGATATCATTGCCATGCATTCGGAAGTCATGATTTTTGACGAACCGACAGCGGCCCTT
>CACZTE010000244.1 GCA_902784045.1 uncultured Eubacterium sp.
TAAGTTCGCGTTGCTAAATTAAAATTTAGACGCTCACTTATATCAAGGGTGGCCTTTTTGCTGCGTTGCAGTGAGGTTTTTGAAAATCTTCCTGAGCACATTGCCTTCCCTTGATTACGTAAGCCTCCGCCTTTATTCGCGGCTCTGCGATAGTTAGTTGAGCGATAAGCAACGAATGACTTCGTGCTTCGCACTCTCGTCATTCGACGTCCATTCGCATCCGCTTCAAAATCTGCCGGGTAGCGATAACGTCACTGCGGAAACAGTTTCACGCTAGAAAGATAGGGCCGTGCCCGAAGGTTTAGGGCTATATGCTCATGTCCGTTGGCCTTGTCTTAAGAGCCTCTGCCTTTATTCGCGTCTTTGCGATAGTTAGTTGAGCGATAAGCAACGAATGGCTTCGTGCTTCGCACTCTCGTCATTCGACGTCCATTCGCATCCGCTCCAAAATCTGCCGGGTAGCGATAACGTCACTGCGGAAACAATTTCACGGTAGAAAGATAGGGCTGTGCCCGCAGATTTAGGGCTATATGCTCATGTCCGTTGGCCTTGTCAAATGGCAGAATGCACTTTTGTGCAAGCACAACGCCCATTCTGCCATTTGACAAGGGCTTATCGCTCAAAAAAGCCGGCCGCAGGGGTCGACTTTAAAGAATATGTATTGGTTTGGTTAACGGCAAAAGCTGCCTACACATCGACGCGTTCGATTTTGGCGCCGAGGCTTCGCAGATTTTCTTCAAGGTTTTCATAACCGCGGTCAATGAAATGCACATTGCTGACGGTGGTGGTGCCGTCGGCGACAAGCCCCGCGACGACCATCGCCGCGCCGGCGCGCAAATCGGTGGCGGCTATGCGGGTGGCCGAGAGTTTTTCCACGCCGACAATGCTGGCCACGCGGCCGTTGATGGTGATGTCGGCGCCCATTTTGCGCAGTTGATCGACATATTTAAAACGGCTTTCAAAAATGCTTTCGTTGATGATGCTGTTGCCGTCGGCAATGGTCATGAGCACGGCCATCGGTTGCTGCAAATCGGTGGGAAATCCCGGATAGGGCAGGGTTTTAACACGGCAGCATTTGAGGTGTTCAGGACCGATGACGCGAAGACCGTCTCCCTCGGAGGTGATGTCGGCGCCCATTTCCTTCAGCTTGGCGGACACGGCGTCCATATGTCTGGGAATGACGTTTTTGATAAGTACATTTCCGCCGGTAGCGGCGGCGGCCATCATATAGGTTCCGGCGGTGATTTGATCGGGAACCACGGAGTATTCGCAGCCGTGCAGATGATCAACGCCTTTGATGCGGATGGTATCGGTGCCGGCGCCTTTGATTTTGGCGCCCATTAAGTTGAGGAAATTGGCCACATCGACAATATGCGGCTCTTTTGCCACGTTTTCGATGGTGGTCACGCCTTTGGCCAAAACGGCGGCAAGCATGATATTGATAGTGGCGCCGACGCTGACGACGTCCAAATAAATATCGGTGCCGACAAGCTCATCCGCCTCCATCATCACCTGACCGTGTTTGATGGAAACCGACGCTCCCAGGGCTTCAAAGCCTTTAATGTGCTGATCGATGGGACGGTCGCCAATGGCGCATCCGCCGGGAAGGGGCACAATGGCTTTGTGATAGCGGCCGAGAAGAGCGCCCAAAAGATAATAGGACGCGCGCATCGCGCCGATTTCTTCTTCGTAGGGTGAGCAGTCATAAGAAATCTGATCGCGTGTGTCGATAATGAGCAGATCTTTTTTGCGGGATATATTTGCTCCCAGCGATTCTAAAATAGAGACGATTTGATCGACATCGTCAATATCGGGAACATTGTCGAGGGTGTTGACGCAGCCGCAGAGCACCGCGGCGGGAATAAGGCCCAACACGGCGTTTTTGGCGCCGGTAATCCGGACGACGCCGTTTAAAGGATAGCCTCCTTCAATTTTTAGCTTTTCCATGGATGAATCCTTCCGAAAGGTGTCCCATTGGGGGACACAAAATTTTATAGGAAATAAGCGGCCGGTAAAGCCGCACGATTTTCACTTTACAATCCTTCATATTATAACAAGCAAATCTTCACCGGGCAAGCGCCAACATGGATATTTACGCTTCTGTAACAGCATTGTTACAAAACGATAATAATTGATTGAAAGCACGCGCAAAAGAAGGTGAAGAAAAGGGTGATTGACCGGCGCCAATGTGCTATAATAACATTTCCAAAACAAAAATCATCAAGGGCGAAAAGCGGAAAGGGGTATTGACCATGTCAACTTCTCTTAAATTTCAATACGATATTAAAATAGAAGATCTCGGTGTGACCACCATCGAAAACAGCTTTATCAGTCTGTACATGCCTCAGATGCCCGGCAATTACGTCAAAATCTATCTTTTCGGCTTAAGGGCCTGTCAATACGGACAGCCGGAGGCCTTAAACAACGCCGTGATCGCCGAAACCCTTGGTCTTGCCGAAAGCGATATCGACGCAGCCTGGCAATATTTCAAAAGAATCGGCATTGTCGATTTTGTTTACGATCAGGATGGCTGCGCCTGGGTGAGCTATCATCAAATCGCGGCAAAAGTTCTGGATGGAAAAATGGACACCCAAACGCCTGCCGATGAGATTGATGCCTCAGGCAAATTTGACACGCCGGAAGATATTGACGAAAAGCGTGTCGCTAACATGTATAAAAAAATACAGAATATGATTGGCAGCAAACCGCTGTCCAAAAGCGCGCTGTTCACCTTCCGCCGCTTCATTACCGAATACGGTCTTGAACCCGAGGCGGTGTGTATTCTGGTGGAACACGGCCTGAATAGTATCGAAAAAAAGAATGTGGATTTCACCGTTAGTCAATCCCTCAGTTATTTGGAAGCTATTGCCAAGGGATGGCAGGATAAAGGCGTGGTGACCTATGAGGATGCCGAAGCCGAAATCCAAAAAAGCCGGGAGCGCAATAGAATATACCGCGATATTTTGCGTTATCTCGGCCTTAATCGCAATATTATGGTGCCGGAAAAAGAAATGATTGACGCCTGGTTCGACGCGTTTGGGTTTGATATGGATGTCATCCGGGAAGCCCTTTCCCGGGCGACCAGTCCCAGCATCAAATATGTCAACGCCATTCTTGTTCGTTGGCATGACAAAGGTTATAAAACCGCGGAAGACATCAAAAAAGAGCAAAAACCCCGCGCACAAAACAAAAAAACAGGACAACCCAGCAAAGAAGACCCGTGGCTGTCCGAGCAGTTTGACGCGCTGGAAAACGAAACCATGGCCGAAATGATTGAAAAATCAAAACAAATTTAGAGGAGGAGGGCATGTCAGTTAACGCGATTATTCGCGAATATCACGATGAAATGGACGCGCACCGGTTTCGGGAGCGCCAACGAATTGAGACATTGCGCCGCTCAGTGCCGGAATTAATCGCCATTGACGCGGCCATTGACGATTTGTCCATCCGGGCCGTCAAAAATCAATTGGCGGCGGGAAAGGCCGATGACGGTATTCGCAAAGAAATTGAAGCCTTAAAGGCCAAAAAGCGCGCAGTGCTCAAAGCGAGCCATCTTGACGCGGCGGATTTTCGCGTCAGGGAACACTGTCCCCTTTGCCACGATACGGGTTATGCCGAAGGCGCCATGTGTGTTTGCCTGAAAAAACGCATCAGCCGGGCGGCGTTTTCCAGTTTTGATTTGTCGCCGTCGGCCAAAGCGGAAAATTTTGATACTTTTCGCCTGGATGTCTATCCGGAACAAAAAGACGGCATTCCCGTTCGCGGCATGATGGCCGGCGTGGTTAGTACTTTTCGAGATTATTGCTCGGATTTTAAAGACATAGACGAAAACTATCTGTTTACCGGCACGCCGGGTCTCGGAAAGACTTTTTTGTCGAACTGTATCGCGGGAGAGCTCATTGAGCGGGGCTATCACGTGGTCTATTTGACGGCGGAGCATCTGGTCAGCGCCTTAATCGGTCAAATGCGCGCCAGGGACGACCTGGGGATGAGCGAAGCCCTGAAAAGCTGTGATTTGCTGATTATCGACGATTTCGGCGCCGAATACAGCTCGGATTTTTCCGCGAAACAACTCTTCAGTGTCATTAACGGCCGATTGCTCTCCGGCGGAAAAATGATTATTTCCACCAACTTAAGCTTAAGCGACATTACTCGGCTTTATGACGCCAGATTGGCGTCACGTATTGCCGGCAATTTTAAACCCATTGGTTTTTACGGCAATGATATCCGTTTAATCATCAGACGCGAAAGACTTCGCAAATAGTTCTTGACAAACGGGATAACCTTTTTATATAATAGTCCCGTTAGCGCGATAGGGGTATCGCCAAGCGGTAAGGCAATGGACTCTGACTCCATCATGCGCAGGTTCGAATCCTGCTACCCCCGCCA
>CACZTE010000245.1 GCA_902784045.1 uncultured Eubacterium sp.
AAAGCCTGCATCGCGGCCGGTTTTTCCTCTGTCATGTTTGACGGTTCCAGCCTTCCCATCGCGGAAAACATTGAAAAAACCAAAGAACTCGTCGACATCTGCCACAGCAAAGGTATTTCCATTGAAGCTGAAGTCGGCGCCATCGGCGGCGAAGAAGACGGCGTTGTTGGCATGGGAGAATGCGCCGATCCTGACGAATGCAAAAGAATCGCGGATCTCGGTGTTGATATGTTAGCTGCCGGTATCGGCAACATTCACGGTGTTTATCCCGAAAATTGGCAAGGTCTTAATTTTGAAGTTTTAGACGCCATTCAGCAGAAAACCGGTGAAATGCCTCTGGTTCTTCATGGCGGAACCGGTATTCCGGAAGATATGGTTAAAAAAGCCATCGATCTCGGCGTTTCCAAAATCAATGTTAATACCGAATGTCAGCTGGTTTTCGCCGCGGCTACCCGCGAGTATATCGAAGCCGGCAAAGATCGTCAAGGCAAAGGTTTCGACCCGCGCAAACTCTTGCTTCCCGGTACCGAAGCCATCAAAGTCAAAGTCAAAGAAAAAATGGAACTTTTCGGTTCCATCGACAAAGCTTGATTTTAATCCAACGCTTAAGCTCCCACACGGGAGCTTTTTTCATATTAATCAAGAACCAAATAGACGCGTCCAAAAAAAGCTCGTTTTGCCTTCACAAAACGAGCTTTTTAATTAATATTTAAACTAAAATTAGCGACTGATTGTTCTTGCTGCTTTCGTAATTCCGGTAATACGGTCAATCAAATCATCAACGTCAGCGATATTCTCACGATTCATGATGAGATGCTCGGCAATCATGATTAAAATATTGCAGGCTTCCGTTCGTTCGCCACGATCTTCAATACTGTCAATGTCGGGAAGAGGTACCAAATGACCAACTCTCATCATAATGGCCGTTCCGATTAATCCACATACCTCTGTAAACCAGGTATCAAGCAAATAGTCCAAATACTCGTAGCGGCCTTCATAAGTAAAGCGCGCGTCTTTATCAAAACAATCCGCGAAAATAGCGCGATAGCTCATGATAAAGGCTTTGATGGATGAGATCATATATGCTTGCATTTCGGCGCATTTTGCCTGATCAAAATCATGAATATAAAACCAACGCACATATTGGAAAAGGTAATTGGCCAGAAAATAACCGCTATCTGATGAGAAGGGACCCATATAGGTATATTCCATATCGATGATTTTCGCGTCATTCTCGTCTGCCATGACATTGGATGTGTGCAAATCGCCATGGACCAGACATTCGGGTTTAGCCATGTGAATATGGCGCAGTTTAAGCATTTCCGTACGGAAAGCACGGCTTTCCCATGGCTTTTCGGCAAAAGCGGCTCGTTCCGGATCTTCATCCTTACCTTTTCCGCCATCTTCATCGACAACCCATGACTCATCATGGAGAAAAAGGCCGCATTGAAAAACTTTTCGCATTTCAGGATCAATATACCGCGCTTCAAGGCGTTGATGTACATCGGGTTCTAAATAAAGTTCTGACGTGTAGAAATTGTTCTTTGCCAGAAAATCAGCGACCTGAATGGGCATTTTGGGGAAAATCTTGCCTTTATTAAATTCAAAACGGGAAATGCCGAGACGTCCACAGTCTTCGCATATAAAAATGTGATTGACAGGATCGCAATCATAAAGCTTGGGAATGTATTCGGGAGTAATGCTTGCGCGCAAACGCATCAGCGACGCTTCCATTTCGTTGCGCTCTTGAACAAAATTCGTTTGCTTTTCGCTAAAGTATTTCGCGTGAGATTTTGCCTGTTTAACAATAACAGAATGACCTGTTTTGTCATCCCAAACGCGATAAATAAAATTGATAAAACCGTCGCCATCCGCAGAGCCTTCGCCGGACTCGCCGATTTCGTAGACAGATAAATCCGCGCCTTGATCAAAAAAATCAACGCGTGATTTGACATATGATGCAATGTTTTCTTTGTTTAAATCTATCAATGTCATAGCACTCTCCCAAAAATGCATAATTAATCACTTTTATTATATCCTATTTTTTGCGTAAAAAAAGAAAATATTTTATTCTCTTGAGTGAAATTAAGTATTTCGGCTTTTGAAAAACAGAAGAAATCTCGATAAATCTTTTATATTCTTAATATAGGTGCTTAAATATCTTTCTCGTTTGCACTTTTTATTTATTTTCGCTATAATTAACGCGATAGTCAAAAATATTCAGAAATCTAATTGAGGAATAATATGCAAAAAAAGAGATACATTATTGCCGGTATATTTATCGCTTTGGTCGTGATTATCTTCGGCGCTTTAACCATAAAAACCATCATTGATATTCGATCTGAAACAGATGCTTTCAACGCCATCGTCGGTGAATGGACCGATAGCAGCAGCAACAACTCTGTGACTATGGAATTAACCAATGCCGGCGTCGTAAATATTGCTGGTGCAGAAGCCGGTAGTTTCTCGGTAGAACCCGGTAAAAAGCAGATCACAATTCATTATAACAGATTAAACGGTGATAAAACCCAAACTTATCAATACAGCTTAGACGGCACAAATTTAACCATGACTGACAACGAATCCGGCGAATCAACCTCGTATGAGAAAAAATAGATTTTAATCATATTTCTGATCGTGTAAATAACAAAATCCCTTTGTCATCTTCATTGAGACAAAGGGATTTTTAATTGTCATCTTTACCAATGATGTCATGATTTATACGATTGCTAACATGAAATAATTCAATTAGAAAAACAATCCGTTTTAGGCTTCATCTTCTTCAAAAAGGACATCAAAAGCTTTGCTGACTTTGGATTGCGCTGACATATCCTGTTTTTCCAACGGTGTTGTCGCTTTTGGATCCAGATTGGGAAGCGGTGCTGTTTGGCTGGCAGGGGTGATAATCTCGCTTTCGAAAAGTGAATCGGTATCGGCGGCTTTGTCGGGAACAATTTTTTCCGTTACGGTTTTAACCTTTGTTTCTACTTTTTCGGGAACGGTCTCAACACTGAAAAGATCGTCAAGCGAATCGATTGATTCAATGTTAACCTGCGTTTTCGGCTGCGCTTTGGGAGCGCTTAAGTTAACAGCGTTAACATCGTTTGAATCATCGGATAATATTTCCGATGGGGTTCTGGTGTCTCCCGCCCCGTTATCAACAACACGATTAACATTGATGCTGTCAAGATCAATCATTTCGATATCAAAGGCATCATTATTCGTTTCAGCCGGTTTTTCGATTGGTTTGATAGGTTCCTGTTTGATGGCTTTCGGCGCTTCCGTCTTTGCTTCAACAGGTGCCTGATCCGCGATGTGATCATCTAAATCGTATAATTCGTCCAACATCGGAACCGTTGATTTGTCGGCTTTCGACGCTTTGGAGGATAAATCGTCTTGTTTTTCGTCAACAGGTTCTTCCTCGAATAAAGCGTCTACCTTATTGGCGATGGGTTTTGTATCAAAACGATCTGACTCTTCGGTAACCGGTTCTTCTTCAAACAAATCCTCAGCGGCTTCAACCGGAGAGATAGTTTTTACCGTTGCTTCTTTTGATAGCGCGTCGGTATTGTCATCAAAGCTTTCTTCTTTTTCAAATATGGAATCCGTCGATAGCGTTTCTGTTTTAAAAGATGTCTGAGTGTCAGTCGTTTCAATGGATTCTGTTTCAAACAAGTCGTCATTGGATTCAGGGATTTCCGGCATATCCGCAAGACTTTCCTCGAATAAATCATCCTCTTTTACCGGTTCAGATGATACAGCATCATTGTCAAGCTTGGTTTCGATCACTTCGGTTTCAAACAAATCATCGGAAGAGTCATCTGCTTTCTTGTCTGCTTCTTTTGCCGATGATTCCTCGATGATTTCTTCGGTATCAAACAACGTGTTTGCGGAAGCAGCACCAGCACTTAGATCTTCAGTACTGAATAATGCTTCATCGTCATCGGCCATGTTGTCTGTTTCAAAAAGCTTGTCTACCTTCTCCGTGAGATTTTTATCATCGGCGCCTTTGGATAGAGCATCGTCTGCTTCAGTTTTTTCAGATTCGGAAACATCATTGGCTTCCTCTTTGAACTCTGTTTCGCCCGTTTTGTCTAATGTGTCAAGTAATGATAGAACATCGCGTTCTTCACGTTCGTTTCTGCTTTCCGCGGGTATGGGTGTCTGAATTGCGGGTGATTCTTCCGGTTGCACAGCTTCTACCGCTTTTTGAGGCTCAGGAGTGCTTTCCGTTGTTTCTTCCGGAGGCGTATTTTCCTGGACATTTCCGGGGATAACCCATGGAATTTCTGTCGTTCTGGATGTGTTATGCGGTTTACGGCGGGTTCTGTATGCAGAATGATCATATTTGAGTTCGCTGGCCGCTTCGGATTTTGTCATTGTATCAATGGCAAAACCGAAGTCATCGGATTTTGCTTCAATATCCGTTTCTGCCGTTTCGGATTCAAAGGCAGATTGAGTGGCCAAATCCCCCGGGGCATCATCCTGGTTTTCGACCATCGCTGATTCTTCAAAATCCAATGTGTCTTCTTCAAAAACAGGCGGTTCTTCGTTGAATACCGGTGTGTCTTCTTCGAAAACAGACGGTTCTTCGTTGAATACCGGTGCTTCTTCTTCAAAAACAGGCGGTTCTTCGTTGAATACCGGTGCTTCTTCTTCAAAAACAGGCGGTTCTTCGTTGAATGCCGGTGCCTCCTCTTCAAAAACAAACGTACTTGTCTCTCTATTAGGTGTAACTATATCAGCTACAACATTTTCTGTTTCAAACAAATCATCGGATGAAGATGTCGTTGAAGAAGCGTCTGTTTTGTTGTCAAAAAATCTATCCGCAGTTTCAAAGCTTTCGCTGTTTTCTTCAGACTCAGCGGCAACAATCGGCTTTTCTTCAAGTTTTACCGCTTCTTCCTGTGCTTTGCGGGCGGCTTCCTCTGCTTTGCGGGTAGCTTCCTCAGCTTCTTCTCTCGCAAGACGCGCCG
>CACZTE010000246.1 GCA_902784045.1 uncultured Eubacterium sp.
AGCCAATCACGCTTCGCCTATGGCTTGCGTTCTTGGGCAAGCCTTGCATGGCACACACATCGGCTCTGTCTTCGCTTACGCTCGTCAATCACCGTGTCGTGTGCGCAATCGAGCGAAGCGGGTGGAATCGCTCTATGTGCTCATGTACGTTATCCTTGCCCAATGTCCATCCGCCATTATACGCAAGCGTAACGGCGTATGTCCATTGACAAGGGCTTATCGCTCACGATGATTTTTTTGATGTTCTCTGTTGTGAGGTTGTCAATATCCATGGCGTTTTCGAAATTTTTCTCCGGGTCGGGTCAGATTTCTTCATTTATCGGGCGTTCTATGGTATGATAGCAAAACGGCGCGCGGCCAACCACGCCGCGCGGCGATCAAACGCGAGAATTTTACCAAACGGAGTATTTGATATGATCAATTTATTCGGCATGACCAAAAAAGAACTGACGGAGGCGGCGGTGTCCTTGGGCGAGAAGCCCTTTCGCGGCGCGCAGCTCTTTGAGTGGCTGTATGACAAGCGGGCGGAGGACATCGACGCCATGACCAACCTGTCCAAGGCCTTTCGCGAAAAATTAAAAACGTCATACGCCATCGACCGGGGCGAGGTGGTTTTAACCCAGCGCGACCCCGTGGACGGCACGCGCAAATTCTTGATCCGCTTTGCCGACGGGGAGTGTGTGGAGTCGGTGCTGATGCGCTATGAGCACGGTCTTTCCCTGTGCGTGTCGAGCCAGGTGGGCTGCGCCATGGGCTGCGCTTTTTGCGCGTCCACCAGGGGCGGGCTGATCCGCGATCTGACGGCGGGGGAAATGCTCTCGCAAATCGCGCTGGCGGAAAAAGCGGTGGGCGAGCGGGTCGCCTCGGTGGTGGTGATGGGCATCGGCGAGCCGCTGATGAACATGGACCATCTGTTCACCTTCCTGCGTCTGGCCGGCGAGGGGTGGGGCATCGGCATGCGCCATTTCACGGTGTCGACCTGCGGGCTGGTGCCGGAAATCGACCGGCTGGCCGAGGAAAACCTGCAGATTAATCTGGCGGTTTCCCTCCATTCGCCGTTTCAGGAAACGCGGGAGACTTTGATGCCCGTCGCCAGGCGTTATCCCCTTGAAGAACTTCTTAAGAGTTGTAAAAATTATTTTACAAAAACCGGCCGGAGAATCACTTTTGAATACGCTTTAATGGCCGGTGTCAACGATCGGCCCGAGGACATCGAGCGCTTGTCCGCGTTGTTTAAAGGCCGGGGCGCCCACATCAATCTCATCAATTTGAACCCCGTGGCGGAGAGTTCGTTAAAACATAGCGAGAATGTAAACTTTTTTTGTCACGCGTTGAAAAAGCGCGGGATTCATTGTACAATGAGGAGAACCATCGGGCAAAATATTGACGCTGCCTGCGGGCAGCTCAGGCAGAAACAATTGGCCCGATCTTCATCGAATCATCAGAACATTGAATCTAAACCAATGTCATTAGAATCAGAGAAGAGTTGAGGTGTGGCTATTACCATGAAATGTGCTTATGCATCGGACGTCGGCGTTAAACGAAAAAACAATCAAGACGCTTACTTGGCCGCTAATATCACAAAAGAAGGAAAAACCTATTACTTATTCGCGGTGGCCGACGGTCTGGGCGGTCATCAATCCGGCGAGGTTGCCAGTCAGATGGCCATCGACTATATCAAAAAGCATTTTTATTATATGGATGACTTTTTTGATTATGAGGCCGTGGACGAGTTTGTCAACAAAATCAACATGGCGATTATCGAAAAAGGATGCGAAATTCCCGAATACATGGGTATGGCCACCACATTGACCATGGCGGTGGTGACCGGCGATCACATGGGGATTTATCACGTGGGCGACAGCAGAGCCTACCGCGTCAGCGAAGGGGACATTGAGCAGCTGACCAAGGACCATTCGCTGGTGCAGACGCTGGTGGATCAGGGCCGCATCACGCCGGAGGAAGCGAAGGTGCATCCTCAAAAAAATGTCATCACGCGGGCTTTGGGCACGGATGAGCGGGTTCGCACCGCCTTTTACGAGTACACGGTGTTTCCTGAGGATCAAATCCTGCTTTGTTCCGACGGGCTTTACAACATGGTGCCCGAGTCTGAGATCTGCCGGGTCGTCAGCGATTACGGCGAAGAGGAAGCCGTGAGCCTTTTGGTGCGCGAAGCCAATGAAAACGGCGGTGTTGATAATATTACGGTGATACTTTTTACACCTGAAAATGAGGTGACCCAATTATGATTGGAAAAGTCTTGAATAACCGCTATCAAATCATTGAACTCATCGGCCGCGGCGGCATGGCTTATGTGTATAAAGCCCGTGATTTGAAGCTCAATCGTTTTGTCGCGGTGAAAGTTCTCCGCGAGGAATATACCGAAAACGAACAATTTATCCGCAAGTTTGACAGGGAGTCGCAGGCGGCGGCGGGCTTAAGCCACGCCAACATTGTCTCCGTGTATGACGTGGGGGTAGACGGCGACGTGTATTTCATCGTCATGGAATACGTCAACGGCATCACCCTCAAGCAATACCTGGATCGCAAAGGCCATCTGGATTATGAGGAGGCCACCAATTTTATTATCGAGGTGGCGGAAGCGCTGTCCTGCGCCCACGCCAACCACATTATCCACCGGGATATCAAACCCCAGAACATCATGCTGACGGCGGACAACGTGCCTAAGGTGACGGATTTCGGCATCGCCCGGGCCATCACCAGCTCGACCATCACCATGACCAATCAGACCATGGGCTCGGTGCATTACATCTCGCCGGAACAGGCCCGAGGCGGCTTCGTGGACGAGCGCAGCGATTTGTACTCGCTGGGGATTATGTATTATGAGTTGCTGACCGGGGTGCTGCCCTTTGACGAGGAAAGCTCGGTGAGCATTGCCATCAAGCACATTCAGGAGCAGATGACGCCGCCGGTTAAAATCAATCCCGATATTCCGATGAGCGTCAACAACGTGGTCATGCGGCTGTGCGCCAAAAAGCCGGAAGACCGCTATCAGAGCTGTGAGGATCTGGTGGACGATCTCGACCAGATTATGACCGACGTCACCATCGACCCCAACGCCCCCACCGGCGCCAAAAACGGCATGGTGGACAATCGCCACATTTTGGACGAAAACAGCCTGTTTAAGGTGGAAAAGGGCAAGGACGCCGCGAAAAAAGACAAAGAAGACGCCCTGGCCGAAAGTCAGCGGCAAAAGAAGAAGCGGCGCAACATCATCATCGGTGTCATTGTGGGCATCATCGTCATCGTGTTGGCGGTGCTGGCCGTCAACGCCATGATCGGCGGCAAAAGCGTGGTGGTGCCCGACGTCAGCAACATGACGGAAGAACAGGCGCGGCAGGCGGCGGAAGCCGTGGGCATGGAGATCCAGGTAGAAAAACAGGTCTATGACAACCGCGTGGAAGCGGGCCGGGTGGTCTCGCAAAATCCCGCGGCGGGCACGGAGTCGCGCAGCGGCCGAACCCTGAAAATCACGCTGAGCAAAGGCAGCAATATGGTCAATGTGCCCTCGGTCATCGGCCTGTCGGAAAACGAGGCGGTGGTGGCCATTGAGCAGGCCAAGCTGTCCGTCAGCGAAATCAGACGCGAATTTAACGATAGTTATGAAACCGGCGTGGTGTTCAACGTCTCGCCGGCGCAGCAGTCCCAAGTGAACGAAGGCTCGACGGTGGTGCTCTATGTGAGCAAAGGGCGCAACACGGCCACGGTGCCCAGCATTGTAGGGCTGTCCGACGACGTGGCGCAAAAACAGATTGTCTCCGCGGGCTTTGCCGTGGGTACCATCAGCGAGCAATACAGCGACCAATACGCCAGAGGCTTGGTGATGAGTCAGTCGCCTTCCGGCGGCACCCAAACCGAGCGGGGCACCACCATCAATTACGTGATCAGCAGCGGGCCGCAGCCGGCGCCGACCACCACGGTGACGCCGACGCCCAGCAACAGCAATTCCGGCAACAACTGACAAGGTGCGCGATGACGGAGATGAAAGGACGCATTTTAAAAGGAATCGGCGGGTTTTACACGATAGAATCCGCCGATTCTTCGGTTTTACTCACCGCCAAGGCGGCGGGGATTTTCAGACATCAGAAAATCAAGCCCGCCGTCGGGGATCATGTGACGGTCATCGGTGAATCTGATAGTTACGTGATTGCCGAGATTGAGAAGCGGCGCAATTTTTTTGTCAGGCCGCCGGTGGCCAATGTGGACCGCGCCGCGCTGGTGTTTGCCCTGGCTCATCCTAAACCGGATTTGCTGCTTCTGGATAAGCTGCTCATCGCCTGCGAGGAGAACCGGGTGGAGGCGATGATCTGCCTGACCAAGCGGGACACGGCGGACGCCTCCGCCGTGGCTGAGATTTACGCTAAAACCCCGTATCCGGTCCTTGAACTCAACGCGACGAGTCCCGACGAGCTTGCCCCCATCGCGGAATTTTGCGCGGGACACACGGTTTTTTTGGCCGGGCCTTCGGGGGTGGGCAAATCCACCCTCACCAACGGTCTGGTCGGCCAACCCACCATGGACACCGGCAGCGTCAGCGTAAAGCTCGGCCGCGGCAAGCACACCACCCGGCATGTGGAGCTGATTCCCTTAAAAAACGGCGGTTATCTGGCGGATACGCCGGGGTTTTCGTCGCTGTCGCCGGCCTGCGCGGACAGCGCGTCGCTGGCCGGATACTTTCCCGAGTTTCCGCTTGGCGGGTGCCGGTTTTTGGACTGCAGGCACCGGGCGGAACCGGGCTGCGCGGTGCGGGCGGCGGTGGAAGCGGGAGATGTCTCACCGGCGCGCTATGCCAATTACCTGACGCTGTTACAAGCAGTTGAAGCGCGGGGCGCCAAAGAACGGCGCGGCGGGAATAAGACCGCTCCGGGAAAACCCCGATGAGTGCCGTTTTGGCGGCACGCCGTCATCATCAGAGGGCAGTGGCTTACCGACAGACGCAAAAAAACGCTTTGACCGATTGGCCAAAGCGTTTTATTTGCATCTTTTATCCAATGAAGGGATTACGCGCGTTCGACTTTGCCGGAACGCAGGCAACGTGTACAAACATATTGGTGTTGGGGTGTGCCGTCAACCACAATTTTGATCTTTTGCAGATTCGGTTTCCAAATTCTTTTGCTATGTTTGTTGGAGTGCGAAACGGTATTGCCGGAGACAACGCTTTTTTTGCATACA
>CACZTE010000247.1 GCA_902784045.1 uncultured Eubacterium sp.
CTCGACTGCATTCGGGATTTAACGACCATTCTTTCCCAAAAGCAAGCTATCGGCATGCCTACGGAAAACACGGCCGAACGCCGCATGGCAGAGCGCGTATCGGCGCTTACCTCCGACGCTGTCAACTGCACGGATGCCCTGGAGGATGCCAACCAACGCGCCGCAGCTATTTCCGACGCCCAGGAAAAAGCCGACTTCTATTTAAAAGAAGTTATTCCCGCGATGAACGCTTTAAGACAATATGCCGACGAACTCGAACAAATTGTCGGGCGAAAATACTGGCCCTTCCCGATTTACGAAGATTTGCTGTTTTATATTTAATCATCTTAAAACTCGAAGAAAAACCGGTATTGAAGGACATCCCTTCCTGCCGGTTTTCATCATATACCTTTCATCAATGGCCGGCCATCAATCGACAATCCGCCAAGCTTTTGGGAAAGACAGCATATCTTTGAAAATAATGTTGTCCATTAAAGCAAAAACATAGAAAAAACCTTATAATAGTAGATAGTTTTGTAATGCAAATACCAATTTAGGAGAAATTCATGAATTCAATCCAACAAGCCACTGCCAATCTATCAAACCTTCCCATCAAAATGATAATGGCACGCCTCAAAATACCGACACCGCCGGTTTTGGAGGGTGCCGGCATGGTGCTGCGTTTCCCTGAAGTCATCGCGGTTACCGGTGTTAAGCGCGTTCTGATTGTCGCGGGTCCCAACGTATCCGCATCTGGAATGGTTGATCCTTTTGTCAAGGCTCTCAAACAAAACGGCATCGATGCCGTGCTCTATGACAAAACAATGCCCAATCCAACCATTCAAAACGTCTATGACGCCGTAAAAACATACAACGTGCATCAATGCGACGCCGTCGTGGGATTCGGTGGTGGTTCTTCCATCGACTGCGCCAAAATTGTCGCGGCCAAAGCCACCAATAGCATCCCCGTCGAACAGATGGACGGCGCTTTCAAATTGCGCAGCCGAACAGCGCCTTTCTTTGCCGTCCCCACCACTTCCGGCAGCGGCAGTGAATGTTCCATTGCTTCGGTTATCGTCAATCCCGAGACAAAAACAAAAAATCTCATCGCGGACACGCGGCTGATTCCCCTCGCTGTTTGCCTCGATCCCAAGCTTGCGGCATCGATGCCGCCTTCCGTGACCGCCGCCACGGGAATGGACGCTCTCACCCACGCCATCGAAGCCTATGTGGGTGATATGGACACCTCTTTTGTGCGCGACAAAGCTCTTTGCGCCGGATCCGAAATTTTCGCTCATTTAGAAAACGCCTATATCGACGGAGACAATCTGGATGAACGCATGGCAATGATGCATGCCGCCTTTTTTGCCGGCGAAGCCTTCACCCGCGGATTTGTGGGCTACGTTCACGCTTTTGCCCACGCCATCGGCGCCCGCTATAATCTCTCCCACGGTATGTTAAACGCGATGCTGTTGCCCCATGTGCTGCGTTTTTATTTAAAGAGCAAAAAAGCGACGGCCAAAATGTCTGAATTTGCCTATAATGCCGGACTCGGAGAACTGACCGAAGATGATAAAACCCTCGCCCAAGCTCTCATTGCCCGCATTGAGGATATGAATGATTCAATGGATATTCCAAAAACCACAGACGCCATCATTCCAGAAGATGTTCCCCATCTCGTTGACCATGCGTTAAACGAAGCCCGTCTCTATCCGGTGCCCATCGTCATGACAACCGGTGACGGTATCCAGTTAATCGCATCCATCACCGCCCGTTAAATTTTGCCCTTTGGAGACGATCAAATTCGATTGGTCGTCTTTTTTACTCTTCTTAAAGTATAGAAACTAGATTGTAATATTATATATTACATTAATGACAAATTCTTAATTTTTGCAGCCTGAAACTCAGACAATTTGAATTGTAAAATGATTGGACACTGTTTTGCCCATAGTGTAAGATAAAGCCATGAAAAAAACATCTTTAACAGCAAACAAAAATATCAGCCGAAGGCATTCGCCGGCGTTTCGGATTTTGTTTTTTGCTCTCATGATAATATTCGCTCTGCCGGCTTTTTTCGGTTGCACAGCGGCTAACGCTTCTGCGCCCATCGAAAAACTTTCAGACGCGCTTCGCAAAGAAGGCACCCTTCCCCACGACGCGAATGCCTTTACCGAAGGGTTGTTTTTTCACAAGGGAAAACTATACGAATCAACAGGGCTTAAAAACTACTCCGAAATTCACGCTGACATCAATCTAAACACAGGAAAAGCCGCCTCCTCTATCAAACTCCCGGATAACGCTTTTGGCGAAGGTTCCTGCATCATGGATGACAATCTCTACGTACTCACCTACACTGAGGGAAAAGTGTTTGTTTTCGATCCTCAAAGCCTTACGCTCAAACGCACCATCGACGGCTACCCCAGAGAAGGTTGGGGACTAACCACCGACGGCAAACAGCTTTACGCCGGAGACGGCTCATCCCATCTTTATGTGCTGGATGAAAACACAAAAACCACGCGGACCATCAACATCACCGACGGCGGAAAACCGGTAGAAAACATCAATGAGCTTGAATGGATTGACGGCAAAATCTGGGCCAATATTTGGCAATCATCGGATATTGTCATCATCAACCCCGAAAACGGCAAAGTTGAACGCCGCATAGACTGCAGTGAACTGAAGGATAGCGCGCCACATGAAAACGCTGATGACGTGCTTAACGGCATCGCCTATGACAAGACAACCGGGAAAATCTATCTAACAGGAAAACGCTGGCAGACGATGTTCGTTTTTTCCCCGCGTGATTAACAAAAACATACCCGACCGGCCATGGCCATCTCTAATTTTATAAAAGTTCTGATTGACAAACCAGCTCATGGCCTGTTATAATAATAACGTTGTTTCGAGAGGTACCGAAGCGGTCATAACGGGGCGGTCTTGAAAACCGTTAGGGTGCAAGCCCACGTGGGTTCGAATCCCAC
>CACZTE010000248.1 GCA_902784045.1 uncultured Eubacterium sp.
AAAAAAGGAGAAACCCCATGCCCCCCATCACCTATGTATTCGGACACCAACGCCCGGACACCGACTCCATCTGCGCGTCGCTGGCCTACGCCAACCTCAAACGCGCCGCGGGAGAACCCGGCGTCATTGCCTGCCGTCTCGGCGAGGTCAACAAAGAAACCCAATACGCCCTGGATTATTTTAATATCGATCCGCCGCGGCTCATCAAAAGCGTCAAGCCCCAGGTCTCGGATCTCAATTTTAACAATAATTCCAAAGTATACGAAACCGACTCGGTCTTAAAAACGATGAACCTCATCATCAACAATCCGGGCCGTTCCGTTCCCGTTGTCGATGAAGATGACAAACTCATCGGCATCATCTCATTGCCTGACATTATTGAAGCCTATACCGGTTCTTTTCGAAAAGATGATTTGAAAAAAGCCGAAACGCCCTACAAAAACATTATCGACATTCTGGATGCCCGCACCATGGGCCATCCCCAAAGCGACATCGTCGCCGGCGATGTCTACGCCAATACCGAGCTCACCGAGCAGTCCAGGCTCGCGCCCGAGGATATTGTCGTTGTGTCCGTCAACAGCACATTGGACAAAGCCTTTAACAGCGGCGCCCGCAACATCATCATCTCCGGCGTTCCCATCGGCTACCAAGTGGACGTGCCCGACGATTTTAACGGATTTATCATCTTAAGCGAAGCGTCGACCTTTGAGGTCATTCGCTTGCTGGTTCAGGTTGTGCCGGTGTCCGCCTACGTCTGCCATGACAATCTGGAATATTTTTTGACGTATGAAACCTTAGACGACGTCAAGAAAAACATGCTCGACTCTTCCCATGACCGTTTTCCCGTAGTGGATGACGAAGGTACGGTATTAAGCTCCATCACCAAAAGTTCCCTCCTCGATTACAACCGCAAAAAAGTCATATTAGTGGATCACAACGAGCGCACCCAGTCCATCAGCGGTATTGAGGAAGCCGAAATCACCGAAGTCATCGACCATCACCGCATCGCGGAAATCACCACCGCGGCGCCGTTATATCTGCGCATTGAGCCCGTGGGATGCACCTGCACCATCATCACCAAGATGTACCACGAAAAAGAAATTCCCATTCCACGCCCCATCGCGGGACTGCTCATGTCCGCCATCCTATCCGACACCCTCATTTTCAACTCGCCCACCTGCACCCAGGCGGACAAAGACGCCGTTGAGGAACTGGCGGAAATCGCCGGCGTGGATCCCTATATCTACGGCCGCGACATGATCATTGCCGGCAGCAATCTGGCGGACATGACGCCCAAAGAAATCATCCGCACCGACCGCAAAATCTTCACCATGGGCAACTACCGCGTCGTCATCTCCCAAATCAACACCGGCGACTACAAAGGGCTTTTCTCCCTGCTTGACCCGCTGCTCAGTCAAATGGAAGCCGATTGTATCAACGGCGGATTCGATTTGGCCATCCTCATCGTTTCCGACGTGCTCATCGGCGGCAGCGAACTCCTCGTGGCCGGCAAAGCCCGCAATCTGGCCAAAGACGCTTTCGGCATCGAGCCCGGAGATATCAGCCGTTTCTTCCCCGGCATGTTCTCCCGCAAAAAACAAGTGGTGCCGCCGCTGATGCAGGCCGCGTCATCTTAAATCATATGAAAAAACATGTTTTACCCTATTGGCTCTGCCTGATATTTTTGATAAGCGCGGTGACTTTAACAGGCTGTCAGCAAAACCGATACGTCAACGACCCCAAAACAGGCGCCGTCACCGTGGAGAACGAATCCAAACTGAAAGACGGCGCTTATGCCGCCCACGGCGCCTTTCGAGGCAACGACGGATACGCGCCTTTTTTAAAAATCAACGTCAAAAACGGCATCATCACCAAAGCCTCTTTTTCGGAAAAAGACGAAAACGGCAAAGTCAAAACCGGCTTTTCCGATTCCGCCTTCGACAAAAAATACACAGATCCCGAGGACTATTATCAGGCCTTGGAATCCGCCCTCATCACCCATCAAAACGCCGACGAATTGCCTGAAGAAGGCAGTCAGACCGCCATTGATTTTAAAAACCTGACCGACACCGCCCTCAAAAACGCCGAATCGGGCATCACCGCCGATGCCGCCGTCAATTTAGACCGGGCTTACACCGCCGCGGGCACCACTGCCGAAAGCGCGCCGCGCCGCTACAAAGCCGTCATCACCTACAAAAAAGGCAAAATCGACAGCGTTGATTTCGACGTGGACAACAGCACCCTTGCCGATCGTTCCCAAATCGGGGAAATGGTCGACCGCACCATCAAAGCCGACAGCCTTTCGGAGGTCGCTTTCAACGCGAAAACCCCGGAAGAAGCGGCGCTGTTAGCCGCCTACAATGAAGCGCTGGCCGCCGTCGCTGCCAAACGCCTTCCCGTACAGGCCCCGTAAACCAAAACCGGCCATGTTCAATCTCGCGCCGGTCAAATGACGAAAACTTTCGCTTCAGTAAGCCTGATTAGCAACAATCCAAACGGATTCGCTGAAAATACCCAACAAAAATCAAAGCGTTTTTTTCGGCCGCTTGCAAAGGCGCTTGTCACGATGTCAACAAAAAAACACGGCATGCACCGTGTTTTTTAATTGAATACCAATAGCGATGAAGCGCGCCGTTTTTAGAGGAATACATATTTTAAGATAAACAATACAGTTAAAATATACATCAAAACGGAAAGTTTTTCACGTTTGCCCGCTAAAAGATTCAAAATGGTGTAAGAGATAAAACCGACGCTGATTCCTTCGGAAATACTGTAGGCAAAGGCCATCGTCGCCATGCACAAAAACGCGGGAATCCCTTCGGTGAGATCCGTAAATTCGATATCGACAACGTTTTGCATCATCAGGAAACCGACGATAACCAAAGCGGGAGCCGTCGCGAAAGACGGAATAGCTAGGAAAATCGGCGAGAGCAACAGGGAGGCCAAAAACATAATGGCGATCACAATCCCGGTCAAACCGGTGCGGCCGCCTTCGGCAATCCCCAGAGAACTTTCCACATAAGTGGTGGTAGTGGAAACACCGAGTACAGCGCCGACAGACGTCGCGATGGAGTCGGCCAACAACGCGCCTTTAATGCGGGGCATTTTCCCGTTTTCGTCTAAAAAGCCCGCTTTAATCGCGCAGCCAGTTAAAGTTCCCAGCGTGTCGAACATATCAACAAAAAGGAAAGCGAAAATCACAACAAAGAAGTCAAGGGAGAGCACCCGCGAAAAATCAAGTTTCATAAATGTCGGGCTGATCGGAGCGATGCTGATTCCCGCGGAAAAATCCGGAATAAGGCTATAGAATCCCGCGTCCGGAATCGGAACATAAAGGCCGGCCAATTGACAAATAATACCCAGGCCCCAGGAAATCAGAATACCGATCAAAACCGCGCCTTTGACATTTTTAATCATCAAAAATGCGGTAATGATAATGCCGATCATTGCCAGCAACACGGTAAGCCCTTCTGTCATGCTGGCCGCGTGGGTCCAGCTGAACATCGACACCAATGTCGAATCATTGTTGACAATAATATGGGCATTTTGAAAACCGATCATACAAATAAACAAACCAATCCCGGAAGAAATGGCCAGCTTAAGCGTTGCCGGAATAGCGTTGAAAATGGCCTCGCGCACATTGGTCAGAGAGAGGGCAATAAAGATGATCCCTTCCACAAACACAGCGGCAAGCGCCATTTGCCATGAATACCCCATATTGATGACAACTGTATAGGCAAAATAGGCATTAAGCCCCATCCCCGGCGCCAGCGCAAATGGATAATTGGTCAAAAGCGCCATAATCAGTGTTCCGAGAGCCGCGGCCAGAGCCGTTGCCGTGAAAACAGCGCCTTTATCCATTCCCGCGGCACTCATAATGCTTGGGTTGACGGCAAGGATATAAGCCATCCCCATAAAGGTTGTCAGCCCTGCCGTCAATTCCGTCTTGAAGTCCGTTCCGTAAGTGTCAAACCGGAAGATCTTCGCTAACTTTTCTTGCATGTTTCCATGTCCTTTCATAAAGATTATCTTAAGATTATCATGTTTTCAAAAAAATTTCAACTATAATCAGGTTTTTAACTCTTTTTTACAAAAATTTTCATGAAAAATAATGAAAATCCGTTTGCTTCTACCAAAAAAATCACAAAAAGATTGATTGGCCGGCATTTTACCGCTGGAATACAATTCCCAAAAAGCAGCGGAACATCAATAAATCCTTACACTCCGATAAAATATGTTTTCACAACATTCTCGGATTAAGAATATGCCAAACCGAATCATTTCCGAAGCATAATCAAATTGATGAAAAAACTAGTCAAAAATGCTTATAGGTATCAAAAAAGCCGGTCTCTCAACCGACTTAATCAATTAGTTGATTTCTGTATTTGATTCGACGAACGAAACCGCTCAACAAAAGCTTCCGCGTGCATCGGTTTGGCAAAGTAATAACCTTGGAAAATATCGCATCCCAGGCGAGACATCTTCTCAACTTGTTCTTTTGTTTCAACACCTTCGGACACTGTCGGCATGCCAAGACCTTTTGACATTTGAATAATGGCATCTAAAATAATGCGATTACGTTCTGTGTTTTGGGTTTCGTTTAAAAAACTCATATCAATCTTCAGCACATCAGCGCAAATATCCTTTAACACCGATAAGGACGAATAACCGCTGCCGAAATCGTCAATTTCAATTTCAAAGCCGCAGCGCTGCAGCCGCGATAACAAAGCGACATATTTATCCACATCGGACATAATGGCCGTCTCCGTAAATTCCAATTTGAGCAAATAGGGATTGAGATCGTAGCGCTTGATTAAATCGGTGAATGTTTTGTACAAATCCAAATAGTAAACATCCTTGGCCGAAATATTCACGGAAATATAAAGGCCATCCATCGCGGTCCCTTTCCACGCGTAAAGCTGTTCGGCGGCCCGCTCCCACATATATTGATCAAGTTTGTAAATCAAACCATGGCGTTCCAAAATATCAATAAATTCGCCTGGATAAATCATGCCCTGTTCGGGATGAACCCAGCGCGCCAACGCTTCCGCACCCAAAATTCTGCCGGCCGCGGAAACCTGAGGCTGCAGATAAAGTTTAATTTGCCTTTCGGCAAGCGCTCGATCAAACATATTGATGATGGCTTTTTCGTGAAGGGTTTCTTCCATCATGGCCTCATCAAATCGGGTAATACAGCTGCACCCCTCGTTTTTGATGCGTTTCTGGGCAAGCCTTGCCCGGTCTGACATAATGGAGACAGGCATGGTGTTGTCCGTCACGGCGTATAAGCCGGCATGTACAAACAGTTTATAAAAATCGGAATCGATAATCCCCGAGATTCGGTCAAATCTATTGATGAGCTCCTTTTCGTCGTAGTGGGATTCGCGGATACACAAGGCAAAACGGTCGCCGCTGATACGTCCGCAGATATCTTTTCCGGCTTCGCAGCAAGCGCTTAGGGCCGATGCCATCTTCATGAGGACTTCATTTCCCTTTTCGATGGAAAACAAATCGTTCACCAGTTTAAAATCCTTAATATCAGCGAAAATAATCAAATATCTTTCTTCGGGAAAAAGGTCCAAAAGCTCCCTGGCGCCTTCGTAAAATCCGGTTCGATTATAAATCCGCGTTAAAGGGTCGTGCGTTGAAAGATAGTGTTTCGCGTCAAAGGTTTTGAACTCATTGCTTTTATCTGAAATCAGATAATATGAACCGGTGACGCCGCCTTCATCATCCCGCAGACGATGATAAGTCACTTCAAAATGATAGGGAGAATCCTTGGTCATCAATACCTGACGCCACTTGTTTTCATCCCCTTTGAAAGCTTCAGGATGGATCCAGTTTTTAAAACTGTCCCCCAGCGCTTGAAGATCCGAACCGCTGCCGAAATACCGATGCGCGGCGCCATTGGCAAAGATGGGCTCTCCTTCTTCATCAAAACAGATAATGCCGTTCTCCAGGTGATTTAACGAACTTGAGATAATGCGGTAATCCGCCTTTTCTTTTCCTGCGGTTTGCGCGCCGTGATAAGACACCTTAGCTGTTTGATTTCCGGTCATGCGCCCCGCTGCTTTATCGAGATTAATGACCATTTCAACCACACAGGTGATATCTTCCATCTTCGGATACGTCAACCGGACAGGCACGGAAACCACCTGACAATTGGACTCAATCTTTGAGAGGCGCGTACCCGCCTGATAGGAACAATAGCTGGTGCAGTTGACACAGCGCGAGTTTTTATCCCATACCGAATAACAACACCCCACGTAATTAACACCTTCGTCGGTCACCAGCATTTCTCTGCATTCGCTAGGATTGACAATGCGCACGGTATCAAAAAAAATTGACAATTTCTTGATGATTTCATTTATTTCCTTTGGTGTATAAGTGTGAATACGCATAGCAATACCTCCCTTCTTAAAATGAAGAATGACGCGCGAATGCCCATGAAACGCGTATTTTTAAAAGCCGGATTTTCATCATGATAAGGCACTCTGTAAATATATATTATAACATTTTATCTGTTTAATAGAATAATTATAAGCGACTCAATCGAGAATTCTGATCAAGCCGCTTAAGATTTTTGATTTTATTTTTACAGATGAAAAGTATTTATCGGTCAAGCGAAGACTGTGTGACCACGTGTGACCGTTTTGAGATTACGCGCCGCGTCCGCAGCATTTTTTATATTTTTTCCCGCTGCCGCAGGGACACGGATCATTGCGGCCAACCTTCGGTCCTTTGACCACGGTGTTGCGGTTACGGAATTTTTTATAGATTTCTTCTCTGCGTTCCGCGCTCAAAATGCCGTCCCATTCGGGAAGGGTGTAGAGCCATTCGGCCGGCACGGCAAGCATATTCCAATAGAGTTTTTCAAAGTCAATGGTAAATTCAAAAGGACTGTCCGCTTCAAAACTGTCGAGCTCCGGCATTTTTTCTTTGATACTTTCGCTGATACCGTCCAAAAAACCCAGAATTTCTTCCTGACCCATGTTGTATTTTTCAGCAAACCCCGAAACGGTGCCTTCTACATGCGCTTCTTTTTTGCCTAACAAATCCTTGTAAATGCCCTGTTCTCTTTTACAAAAGGCATCCCAAAAAGCACGCGCGGTTTTCTCGTCCTTGGCGTGATCTTCAATGGACTGTTTCCATTCGCTGTATAAACTCATTTTCTACATCTCCTTGCTAATTGCTGTTTTTATTATAACAGACTTGGGAATAATACACAATTGCCGACTGCCAAGATAAATCACATAGCGTTGTCCTGATACATCCATACAGAATCAATGGATGATGAACGTAAAATGATCTCTCGCAGATTACGCGGATAATCGCAGATAAATAATTTAATTTTTATTGCTTAATCCGCGTGTATCAGCGATATCTGCGAGAAAAAAA
>CACZTE010000249.1 GCA_902784045.1 uncultured Eubacterium sp.
ACGTCTATCTCTCCATGAAATAAAATCTCTCAAAGGATTACCGTTTTTATCAATAAGTGTCGTTGTATCCCTTTGGCACGAAACACTAATACCAATAATGTTTGAAAAAGATTGGCTGCAAGTATTTTTAATTTCACGAATGACATCAACCAGGTTATTCCAAAACATTTCGGGAGGCGCTTCAACCAAACCAAAAGAAGAGGAATAATAATCGTTATATCGTTTAGTTGCGGTAGCGGCGACATTGCCTTCGGTATCAATCAGACACCCTCTAACACCTTGTGAACCACTGTCAATGGCAAGAGCAAATTTCTTTTGCATAGATAATCTCCATTCCCGATGTCTGAAATTTACGGATAAAAATTTTGATTGTAATATTGAATTACAATTATTTAATTTTACATATTTTACCTTTTAGATTCAAGTTTTGAAGCACAATCCATTTTATCTGTTTTTCATTTAAGTTTTATTTAATTTGAGCATAATACGTTTGATAAAAATGCGAAACGTAATATTTTTTGCTTGTTATATTGATTATTTGTGCTATAATTATTTTTAAATAGTTAATTTTGCCAATTAGAGTCTATTTAAAGCCTGCAACAAACCACAAAATCTTTTTTAACATAAAGGTATTAAAAATTGATGAAAGTTACGATCACTTGTATTCAAAGTCGTGTATGTGAAGATTTCGATAAAAATCTTTTTTTAGCGTTATCAAAAATTGATGAAGTATCTTCTTTTTCGGATATTGTCATCTTGCCTGAAATGTTCATCTGTCCCTATCAAAACAAATGGTTTCTATCTTTTGCTTATCACGCAGATCAACATGCCGTGCTTCAAAAACTATCCGAAATCGCCAAAAAAAATAATATCTTTTTATTCGCGGGATCAATACCGGAAAAGGAAAACGACAAAATATATAATACATGTTTTGTTTTTGATAATCACGGGAACATCATAGCAAAGCATCGCAAAATTCATCTATTTGATGTCAATTTCGAGTCGATGCGTTTTAGAGAGTCCGATGTTTTATCAGCGGGAAACACGATAACAATTGTCGATACACCCTATGGCAAAATCGGAGTCGCCATTTGTTTTGATTTGCGCTTTCCGGAGATATTCAGAATGATGGTGGATGCAGGCGCAAAAATGTTTATTATTCCGGCATCATTTAATGCAACAACCGGACCTTTACATTGGGAATTATTACTTCGAACGCGTGCTGTGGACAATGTGAGCTTTATAATCGCATGCGCAACAGCATTTAGTCCAGATTCAACTTATCCATCATACGGACATAGCATGATTGTCAGTCCTCATGGAATTATTTTACAGGAAGCAGACAACGAACAGCAAATCATTACACAAACACTCGATTTAAATGATGTCATAACTGCACGCTCTCAAATGCCTGTCCTTCAATCAAGACGGTTAGATTTATATCATATCGAAAAAGGAGATTATCATGAATAATCAAATTGACAAACAAATTTTCGGAAAACGCCTAAAACAATTAATGAAAAACTACAGTGAAACGACTTACTCACTTTCACAACAATTTAAACTTTCACCACCAAGTATTTCCAGATATACCAGAGGTGATATGGCGCCTAAAATGACAACTATTCGCGCGATGGCCGAATATTTTGATGTTAATCCTGAATGGCTCATGGGACTTCCCGTATCAATGTACAACACTGAAATATTAAATGAAGATGAACAAGACTCTTCTCATTTTGATATTTCTGTGTTTGACGAAATTCGATATGATCGACCTATTTTTTCAAATCAAAAAACAGATCAACAACTATCTCTCCCTATTGATAAACTTTCAGAATGGGGATCGGTATTCGGGCTTGTGATCAAAGATGATGCGATGGCTCCGGATTTAAAAACAACCGATTTAGTAGCTATTCAACTTAATCCCAAAATAACAGAAGGCCGATTAATCGCTTTTCACGCAAATGAAAAACCAATGCAGATTCGCAAAGTCCATTTGGATGGAGCATTTTTTATCACGCAACCTCTCAATTCGGAGTATAATTCTGATGTTTATCATATAAAAAAAGATAGTGTACAGATTATTGGGCGCGTGGTTTATCGCTTAAGACATGAGGAACAATATTATAGTCTAACTTAAAAATGTGAAAGTATATTTTTGCCTATGATAACGTATAATAAGTTGCGCAAATTTAGAATCAAAAACAAATGACATAGTCCGAAGTTCCCTGTAGAATTAAGTTATCCAAAAAAATCCTAAGAAAGGAACAATGAACTATGTCAGATAATATTA
>CACZTE010000250.1 GCA_902784045.1 uncultured Eubacterium sp.
AGCGTGGTTGATATCTTCACCGATCTGTCGGTTTGGAGCTCAATCCGAAAGGTGATTGAAGAAATCAACACAAACGCAGTCGCGTAAATGATGGCGATAAGCCCTTGCCGAGCGGCCGTCTAAACCTTTGGGCAAAGTGTAATCTCTTTACCGTGAAACAGTTTCCGCAGTGATGTTATCGCAACCCGGCAGAAATTATTTTGAACTTGTTCAAAAGCGCATACGGACATTGGGCAGGGTGAGGGGTTCTCTCATGAAAAGTTTTCGACAGCAAAAAAGACCCCCCCGCGTCCACAATAAATGATATAATCAAAAACGCGGGCGTCATCACCGCAAATGTTGCCCCGCGAATAACATGAAAGCCAAAGGAAAAAAATGAGTGAACAATTCAAATTAATCAAACAATTCATCGAACAACAAGACATCAACATGGAAGAGGTCCTCTCCAAACGCCTCGAATCCGTCGCGATGGACGTCAAAGGCCGCGAGTACATGTCCAAAGAAGAGAGCGTCCGCCAAGGCCAAACCCTGCGTGAGAAAATCCCCCTGAAAAGCCACGGAAAATGGGACGTCAGCAAAAACAGGGAACAAGCCATCGCCCTGCTGGGCGAACAAGAAGCCGCCAGGGTACAGGAACTCATCCCCCTGCGCCACGAAAGAATGAGCGTCTCGCCCTTCACCTTCTACCGCGGATCCGCCATCATCATGGCCGACGACCTGGCGCGCACACCGGATACCGGACTCACCGTGCAGGCCGTGGGCGACGCCCATATCGCCAACTTCGGCTTATTCCACTCTCCCGAAAGACGACTGGTCTTCGACATCAACGATTTTGACGAAACCCTGCCCGGCCCCTGGGAATGGGACATCAAGCGCCTGTTGGCCAGTGTTGAGATCTGCGGCAGAGACCGAGGCTTTTCCAAAAAAGCAAGGCGCCAAGCGGTGCGCCGGGCGGCCCAATCCTACAGAAAAACCATGCGGCAATTTTCCGACATGGGCAATCTGGACGTCTGGTACGCCCACATCGATTTGGATGACCTGCTCACATACGCCAACGAAAACCTCAGCGAAGCCAACCGCAAAAAAATCGTCAAACGCACCAACAAAGCCCTGTCCAAAAACAGCGCCTCCGCCGTGGAAAAATTCGCCGAAATCGTCGACGGCCATTACCGCGTCAAAAGCGACCCGCCGGTCATCGTGCCCATCAGGGAACTCTATCCCAAAACCAAGCGCGATGAAGTCATGGACGGCTTCGTCAAAAGACTGGTGACCCACTACAGACTCACCCTGCCCAGAGAGCGGCGCGACCTCATCTGCCGCTACCAACCGGTGGACGCCGCCAGAAAAGTCGTCGGCGTCGGCAGCGTCGGCACCAAAGCGTGGATCGTCATCATGGAAGGCGTGCCCGGCGGCGATCCGCTGGTGCTGCAGATCAAACAGGCCGCCGAATCCGTACTGGAACGCCACCTGCCCAAAAGCCAATTTACCGAGCATGGCCGCAGAGTGGTCACCGGGCAAAAGGCCATCCAGACCGCCGGCGATATCCTGCTCGGCTGGATCAGAGTGCCCATCGACGGCGGATATGACGACTACTATGTCAGACAACTCTGGGACGGAAAAGGCTCCGCCGACCTCACCAAAATCACCGAAGAGGGCCTTGTCGGCGTCGCGTCCCTGTCAGCGTGGACATTGGCCCACGCCCACGCCAAAACCGGCGACCGCCACGCCATCGCCGCCTATTTGGGCGAGTCCGACGACTTCGAGAAAGCCATGGTCAAATTCGCCCGCGCCTACGCCGATCAAAACGAAGCCGACTACAACATCTTCATGAAAACCATCAATCAAGAGAACAGATGACACAAGCGAACAGCAAACAACCCAACAAACCAACCATTTCGCGCCTCTCATCAAAATTCGTTGCAATTATCTTAAATAAATGTTAAGATTAATAAAGTCTTAAATTTCATACAAGAGGTGTTAAACAATGGAAGAACAAAAGAGAAGTCAATTTTCGGGGAAAATTGGCTTTGTCTTGGCAGCGGCAGGCTCCGCTGTCGGCTTGGGAAACATTTGGCGTTTTCCGTATCTCGCCGCGAAATACGGCGGCGGTAGTTTCCTGCTGGTCTACATCATTTTTGTATTAACCATCGGTTTTACAATCATGATCACCGAATTGGCCATCGGCCGAAAATCCCGCTTGGGGCCCACCAAAGCCTACGGCGCCCTCGATTCCAAATGGAATTTTGTCGGGATCATCGGCGCGATTGTCGCCTTCATCATTTTCCCGTACTACTGCGTCATCGGCGGGTGGATTATCAAATACGCCTGGGTCTTTATCAGCGGCGCCGGCGCCGCGGCCGCCACGGATACCTATTTCACCGAATTTGCCGCCCAACCCGTTGAAACCGTCGTTCTGCAAATGATATTCGTCATCGCCACCGGCATCATCGTGGCCTTCGGCGTGCAAAAAGGGATCGAGAAAGTCAGCAAAATCATGATGCCGATCCTCATCGTCTTATCGATTATCATCGCGATTTTCGTGTGCATGCAGCCCGGCGCCATGGACGGCGTCAAATACTTCCTGTTGCCGTCGCTGCAAAACTTCAGCTTCCAGGGATGTCTGGGTGCCCTCGGGCAAATGTTCTATTCGCTGTCCTTGGCCATGGGTATCATGATCGCCTACGGCTCATACCTGCCCCAGCAAGAAAGTCTGGAATCCTCCGTCGCGCAAATCGAGATCTTTGACACCGTCATCGCCCTGTTGGCGGGCTTCATGATCATCCCGGCGGTCTTTGTCTACTCCGGCGGCGATCCCGCGGCCCTGGGCAAAGGCGTCGGCCTCATGTTTATCAACCTGCCGAAAGTCTTCAACACCATGCAGTTCGGCAGTATCATCGGCGCGCTGTTTTTCGTGATGGTGCTCTTCGCCGCCCTCACGTCCACCATCTCCCTGTTGGAAGCCACAGTCTCCTCGGCGTGTGACTCCTTCAAATGGTCCAGAAAAAAAGCCGTCATCATCCTTTGCGTCGTCTCCATCATCATCGGTATTCCGTCGGCGTTGTCTTTCGGCGTGCTGGCTGATTTCCAGATTTTCGGAATGGATTTCTTCAGCTTCTGCGATTTCATTTCCAACTCCGTCCTGATGCCCATCGGCGCGCTGCTCACCTGCGTCTTCGTCGGCTACATCCTGGACACGCAGATCATCATCGACGAAATCGAAGGGGGAGAACTCCACAATCATCCCTTCAAACGGAAAAAAATCTACGTGGTGCTACTCAAGTACATCGCGCCCATCGCCATTTTGGCCATCCTGGTCAGCTCCATTCTCGAAGGAATGGGCGTCATCGCGTTCTAACGCGAATAAAACGGCTGAAAGCCGATCAATCAATCCAAAGAGCTGTTGTCGTCCCCGTGGCGGCGCGGCTCTTTTTTACGCGCGGACAACGGGGAATCATTGCGAAAAAAGCGTTTCTTAAATAATTCTTAAAACTTACGGGCGCTGTATCGGACAGTGTCTTTATTGTGTCTTAAGCCCTGTTAAAATGGCACCATCAAAAACAAAAACAACACAGACAAACAAAGGAGGAACAAAACGGACAAGATGACAAATCATTCATCAAAAAAGGGTTAACAACCCCGGCCGAAAAAACAGGGGATACAACCCTGAGAGTAACATCAAAGCAGTGTACGGTTAAGGAAAAGATTCCATATAGAATCAAACATTTTACTTAAAATTCATTTCATAGGAGTAAAGGAGATTAAAAATGAAAAAGCTAAGTAAAAAAACATTATTGGGAGCAGCGGTTCTGCTCATGACAGCCTGTTTAATGATCGGTCTTTTGACCGGATGCTCAGGCAAAAAACAAGCCAGCCAGCCGCAGCCCGAAACAGCGACAAAAGCGGCAGTCACCGCGAACGCTGACACCCAGGCGCAGCCGCAAGTTCAGACCCAGGCGGTCAATAACGTCGCCCCGCAAAACAACAGCGGCAATATCTACGCCATGTTAAAGCCCTATGACGATTTCGGATGCGCTTCCGGCAATCAAATGCAGTACAAACTCGACGTCGACGATGGCAGAGTGAAAATCGAATCCTACTA
>CACZTE010000251.1 GCA_902784045.1 uncultured Eubacterium sp.
ACAATACGCGAAAACCCTGTCCGGCACGGAAGAAGGAAAAGCCTTCCTCGCGGAGTTGCCCCATCATTATTATGACGAGAACATGCTACACGGGTTAATGCTCAGCCGGATAAAAGATTTTGATGAATGTCTCGCCGCGGTCAATCGGTTTTTGCCCTATGTGGATAATTGGGCGGTTTGTGATTCAATGAGTCCCGCCGTCTTTAAAAGGCAGGCGCAAAAGCTTTTGCCTGCCATCGAGGGGTGGCTTGCCGATGAGCAGCCGTACACCGTGCGTTTTGCCGTCAAATGCTTGATGAATTATTTTCTGGACGAAAGTTTCAAGCCTGAATACCTGCAGAAGGTCACCACCGTAAAATCGGAAGAATACTATGTCAATATGATGATCGCCTGGTATTTCGCCACAGCCCTGGCCAAGCAGTATGACGCGGCGATACCGTATTTTACGGATAAAAAACTCCCGCCATGGACGCACAACAAAGCCATCCAAAAAGCGCGGGAAAGCAGACGGGTCAGTGACGCGAACAAAGCCTATCTGAAAACCCTCAAAATATAAGCCAAGTGATGTAACTATTAGCATAACAATGATTCGGCAAAACAAAAAAACACTTCGCGCGGCGCGTGGATAACAAAAGGCGCCCGGGACGCGATAGACCCGTTTCGCGGCAAAAAAAGCCGGCACTTCAAAAAGCCGTATTGATTGCCGGGTCAATTTATAATATGATTAAACCATCAAATCTTTTTGTAATTTAGTGCATAAACGGAAAGGAGCAAACCATGTTTCAGACACCGCATACCCTCACCGAAGGCGAAAAACGATGTCTTGAGGAGTATTTCCGGACCCGCGGTCAAAAACCCCGGAAAAATTTGATTCGCTTGATCAGACGCGTCAATATGCTCAATCCCCTGCCCGATGAAAATGCGTGGGAGTACATTTTCTTTGACAGACAGCTCAATGACGCCCAGGTTGATTTCGCGCTGAAAATGAAACTCCGTCATCCTTATACCATCAAAGAGCTGGCCAAAATTGAAAAAATGCCCGTGGCCAAAACCGCGCGCATGGCCTATGATCTTTGTAAAATCGGCCTTTTGCAATATTGCAATGATCCCGGCAAAGAAGACAAAGTGGAAATGCCGGTTTTCGCGCCGGGCTCCATGGAAAACACCTGCATGACCGCCGAGCGCACCGACCGCTATCCGGAAATGGCGCCGGCTTTCTTAAACTATGTGCTGGATCTGCAAAAGAAAATCAGCGGCGTGATGTATATGGGCGGGGCGGTGATGCGCCCGATTCCCGTGGAACAGGCCATCACCGGCAACACGCGAAAAGTCAAATACGAGGAACTGTCCTATTGGCTTGACAAAGCCGGCGAGAGTGTCGCCATCTCGCCCTGTGAATGCCGCAAACTCCGCCGGATGATTGGGGAAGGCACCGACGATTTGGAAGGGGAATGGTGCATGCATCTGGGCAACTACGCCGAAAGTCTCATTCGCGTGGGCAAGGCCAGACGCATCAGCCGGGAAGAAGCCGAAGACATTTTGCGCCGCGCCGAGGAACTGGGTTATGTGCATCAGGTGTCCAATATTGACGGCCCCGATTTTTCCCTGTATATTTGCAACTGTGCCTGGGATACCTGCATGGCCTTGAGAACCAGCTGGTATACCAGTTCGCCGGATTTGTCCAAATCCAATTATACCGCCAAAGTCGATCCCAATCACTGCGTGGCCTGCGGCGGCTGCGTGGAAGTCTGTCCGCAAAACGCGGTAAAGCTCGGGCAAAAGCTTTGTCAAAAAGAGCCTGTCGCCGTGAAGTCCGCCGACGTTGCCTCCGATTATATCTTGATGCCGCCTTCAAAATGGAACGGCCCGGGTTTTCTCACCAATCGGGAAAACGTGGTCCCCGAAACGGGAACGGCGCCGTGCAAAACCAATTGTCCTGCCCATATTGCCGTTCAGGGATATCTCAAAAAAGCCGGTGAAGGCAAATACATGGAAGCTTTGGAGCTTATCAAAAAAGAAAATCCGTTTCCCGCGATGTGCGGCCGGGTCTGCGCCAGATTTTGCGAGCAGGTCTGCACCCGGGGCGATATTGACGATCCGGTGGCCATTGACGAAGTCAAAAAATTTATCGCCGATTACGAGCTGAATGCCGAGACCCGTTTTGTGCCCGAAAAGCGATTTGACCAAGGGCACAAAGTCGCCGTCATCGGCTCTGGCCCTGCCGGCCTGTCCGCGGCCTATTATCTGGCGGTTTGGGGGCATGACGTCACGGTCTTTGAAAAAGAATCCCGTCCCGGGGGCATGATGACTTTCGGTATGCCGCCGTTTCGTTTAGACCGCGCCGTTGTCGAGGCGGAAATCGACGTGATCCGCATGCTCGGCGTCAAGATTCAATGCGGCGTTGAAGTCGGCGCGGATATCAGTTTGGATGATCTCAGAGCTGACGGTTACAAAGCCTTTTATCTGGCTGTTGGCGCTCAAGGTGCAAGAGCCCTCGGAGTGCCCGGGGAAGACAGCGCCGGTGTGATGGCAGGCATTGATTTCCTTCGGGACGCGTCTTTTGAACGCGCGAAAATGCTTTCCGGCAACGTTATCGTGGTCGGCGGCGGCAACGTGGCCGTTGATGTGGCGCGAACCGCCGTGCGCTTCGGCGCCGAACAGGTGACCATGCTCTGTCTGGAACAGCCGGGCGATATGCCGGCGGCGGAAGACGAAATCGCCGAGGCAAAAAAAGAAGGCGTCGATATTCGCTGTGGATGGGGCCCGAAAGAAATTGCCGCCGAAGGCGGAAAAGTCAAAAGCGTTATCTTTAAAAAATGCGTGTCGGTCACCGACGCGTCCGGACGCTTCAACCCGGTTTATGACGAAAATGATACCATCACGCTGGACGCCGATTATGTCCTCACGGCCATTGGGCAGTCCGTCGAATGGGGCGGCCTGTTAGACGGCGCCAAGGTCGTGCTAAACAGCGACAAGACAGCCAAAGCGGATAGCTGGACTTATCAAACGGCAGAACCCGATTGTTTTGTGGGCGGCGACGCCTACACGGGGCCGAGTTTCGCGATTTACGCTATCGCGGCGGGAAAAGAGGCGGCGGAATCCATTCACCGTTATGTGTGGGAAGGCCATAGCTTAACCCTCGGCCGGGTCAAGCGGAACAATTATCATTTCATCGATAAAGACAATCTCGTCATCCCCAGTTACGATCACAGCGCCCGCCGGGTACCGGGTATCGATGAGGCCAAAGTCAAATCATTCAGCGATGAGCGCCTAACCTTCACAGAAGAGCAGGTCAAGACCGAATGCGCCCGTTGTTTAAGCTGCGGCGCGGCAAAGGTAGATCCCAAAATCTGTATCGGCTGCGGGTTGTGCACCCTGCAATGTCATTTCGACGCCATTTCACTGGACAGAACCGCTGATGTGTGGGGCGTTCCCTATGAAGAACTCGTCGGGAAAGTCGTTGTCGAAGAGGTCAAAAAAATCGGAAGAATTGTCCTGAGAAAAGCGAAAGCGTAAGCCCATGCACGAGATCAGCGTTTTAAAAAAAGCCGTCGATTTAGCTGAACAAACAGCCATCGATAACGGCGTCGCACGCATTGCGTATATTACATTGGAAGTGGGGGAATTGACCGGTTATCTCCCGGTATTCTTCTATAAATATTTTCCCGTGGTGACCGAAAATAAACCTATTTTTGAAAAAGCGGAGCTCAAAATCATCGTTGACGCTGGAGAGGCATTGTGCAAAGACTGTGAAGCGATGTATAATGTGATGCGAAACCAAGGGGTTTGTCCCAACTGCGGCTCGCGCCGAAAAGATATTTTGGGCGGCCAGGATTTTTTGCTCAAGGAAATCGGAGCGGTTGCGGATGAAAAATAATTGCCGCGCGACGAGGAGTAAACTTGGTTGACTGAATTTAAGAAACCACAAACAGTTCACACGGTTAATTAATGGGAAAAGGCCGTATGTCAGTGAAAATCATGGCGCGGTATCCGCGCGGTGTTGAATGAACAAGCCGAAAAAAAACAGCGAGTAATCATGAAAAAAATAAAAATTTTAGATCTGAAAAAAACCATCCTGGCGGACAATGACGCGGATGCCGAAAAGCTGCGCGCGGAACTTGACGCCGAAAACACCTTTTATCTCAATGTCATGTCATCGCCGGGATCGGGCAAGACATCAACCATTTTGCGAATGCTGAGTATCCTCGGGCAAAACTTGCGCGCGGGGGTTCTGGAAGCCGATATTGACGGCGACACCGATGCCCGCGCCGTTATGGACGCGGGATTCGACGCCATTCAGCTGCATACCGGCGGCATGTGCCATTTGGACGCGGACATGAGCCGGAACAGCCTGAAAGCCATCGGCTCAGAAAACTATGATCTCATCATTTTGGAAAATGTGGGAAATCTGGTCTGCCCGGCGGAATTTGATACCGGCGCTCACAAGAATCTTGTGATTCTTTCAGTGCCCGAGGGAGATGATAAGCCCTTAAAATATCCGCTCATGTTCGAAAAGGCCGACGCGGTCTGCGTGAATAAAATCGACGCGATGCCCGCTTTTGATTTTGACGCGGCCCGTTTTAAACAAAACGTCGCGCTTCGGACAGCGGCGCCGGTATTTTTCATTTCGGCGGCCACTGGCGAGGGAATCGACGCCCTTTGCGGTTGGCTTCGCGCTCAGATGAAGCAATCAAAAGGAGGGGAAAATGGCCGCGATTAAAGTGATAGATGTCAATGTCGGCGTCACCGCGGAAAACGACCGCCTTGCCGAACAAATCCGAAAACGCAATCTCAAAAACCATACACTTTTGATCAACATGATGGCCTCACCGGGAGCCGGCAAGACGACCTTGATTCTAAAAACAGCCGAGGCTCTGCGGAAGCGTTTTACCATCGGTGTTATGGAAGCGGATATCGATGCCGAGGTTGACGCCGAAAAAATGGCCGAAGCGGGTCTCAAAGTGATGCAGGTTCATACCGGCGGTGAATGCGCGATGGACGC
>CACZTE010000252.1 GCA_902784045.1 uncultured Eubacterium sp.
CACAGAAATCATAAAGGTGGGACTTCCGACGGGTGTCTGCAGAATCGGCAACACCTTAAGATCCACCCTGATGAACAATATGCTTGCTGTTGTTGCCACCTCCGGCGCTATCGCGGCATATACCGTGCATCGTTCGGCAGACAGCCTTTTCAATCCTATCACCATCGGCATGGGAGACACCGTGGCGATGATGGCAGCTATCTTTCTCGGGGAGGAAGACAGAGAAAAAATGAAAATGCTTCTGAAGACATCGGTTGCCGCGACATATGCCTATACCCTTTTGATAGCGATTGTGGTGTTTTTCGCAGCTCCTATATTTGCTTCGCTGTACATAAAAAACGCCCCTGATGCATTGGAGTATGCTACAAGAGCGGTGCAATGCTACGCAATCGGTATGCCCCTCTACGGGTTAAACGTGATATATCAAACTTATTTACAGGGTATTGGAAAAAGCACTTTGTCATCAATTGCCGGTTTTTTGCTGGAAGGGGTGCTTTTGGTGTTATCCGCATTTGTCATGCTCCCCATCTTCAAGCAGGAAGCCATATGGATTGCTTTTCCCGTAACGCAAGTATTGATGCTTATCATATTCGGTATAATGATTGCGTTATACTGTCACAAAAACGAGATAAAGCGAAAAGGTTTTTGGAATAAGTTGTTGCTTTTGCCTGATAATTTCGATGTTCCCGATGAGGACAAAATAGATAAAACCGTAGACAATATGGATGAAATCATGAAACTTTCGGAGGAGGTTCGCGGTTTTTGCGAGGCACACGGCTGCGACTCAAAAGTGAGCCATCTCATTCGTTCGTGCATTGAAGAACTTGCCGGATATATCATTCGGCACGGCTTCGCGGACAGCAACGACCACAGCATTGATCTGAGAATTCTCAAAAAAGACGATGACTACATCATAAGAATGAGAGATAATTGCGCGTTGTTAACTCCCCAAAAACAATTAGAACTGTTTTCAGACGAGGACGACGCTACACGTATCCGTTTAAAAGAAATCTTTGGCATGTGTAAGGATGTTCAGTATACATCCATTCTAAAATTAAACAATATAATCATAAAAATATAACAACTGGATCAAAAAACAAAAAGAGAACAACGCGTGAGCGCCGTTCTCTTTTTAATCATTTTTCTGCCGATGATTTAAAGTTGGTTGCGACAAACAATAGATTCGTTTTGCGTCATTTAAGAAGCGAATGAGAGATTTCGACGTCAAAGAAAATTATTTTCTTCGATAATGCGCATTTTCTCCAGATCAATTAATTCTTTTTTGATCTCTAGTCCGCCGACATAACCGGTCAAAAGGCCGTTTGTGCCAATAACGCGATGGCATGGAATAATGATTGCTAAAGGATTTTTGTTGTTGGCACGTCCAACAGCTCTCGGAGCGCTGGGACTGTCGATAGCATCGGCAATATCCTGGTATGTGCGAAGCTGTCCGTAGGGGATTTGACGAATTACGCGCCAAACACGTTTTTGAAAAGCGGTACCCCTGGCTTCCAAAGACAGGTTGAAGTTTTTGCGATGTCCTTGAAAATATTCGGTTAACTGTGATTTGGCCTGCTCCAAAATCGGACGGGTTTCGGTTTCTTCTTTGTTTTTTTCTTCTACCCATTTTACACCGATGAGTACCGATTCCGTTGAGGTGAGCATCAGTAAACCCGGCGGGGTTTCAAGATATTGTACATAACGCTTTTCATCCATTGTGTCTGATCTCCTTTAGTGGGAATACGGATTGACCGTTATTAAGTATAAAAATTATTGTAAAGCATTTCTCCAAAAAGCGCAAGCGATTTCAATCAATTTTAGTCAACTTTTTATGTTATTATCAAATATCACGATGTCATGGAGCTATTAATATGCGCGATTTTTATGTTTTTAACGTGTCTATTATTTTATTTTTCAATCAATATCAAAGCCAGATGAACGATAATAATCAAAATAACAGTGTTTAAATGATTTTTCATAATTTATAAGGCCAAAGTATAATTGCGTATTCTATAATAAAAGGTAGAAAAACACAGCCTGATGAAACAATTTCAAAAAAATCTTGACATCATTTCCTCGTCAATATATAATTTCAAGGTAAAAAAGAAAATGTTATAATTGACATAAAATATGAGAAGGAGGGTTGTAATACATGAAGCGTACTTTTCAGCCTAAGGTCAGACAACGCAAAAAAGAACATGGCTTTAGAAAAAGAATGTCAACACGAAATGGTCGACTCGTATTGAAAAGAAGAAGACAAAAAGGCAGAGCGAAATTATCTGCTTAATCTTAAAGACCGTTTGCTTTAAGAAACGGTCTTTTTTGCTATTCTGTTTAAGGCGACAGATGCGGGAGTGAGGCTTTTATGGTTTCAGATTCGCTAAAAGGCGATAAAACATTTCAACGGGTTTTTAAACAAGGTAGTCAATTCGGCAATCGGCACTTCTATTTTTATTATATCGCCAATCAGGATAATAAAAATCACCTCGGTATAATCGTCAGCAAAAAAGTGTCTAAGAAAGCTGTTGTGCGCAACCGTGTTCGACGCCGGATTCGAGAAGCGTTTCGCTTGTCTCAGCCGGAGCTCAAGCAAGGCTACAATATGATTATCATCGCCAAAAACCGTTGCGCCGATGCCTCCTACGCAGAGCTGGCCAAATCGTTGTCCCATCTGTTTTATAAAACACATTTGGAAAACAAAAAAAGGAAGTGATTCTTGTGCGTCAAATTATCAGCGCCCCCTTTCTTTTACTTATTCGTTTTTATCAGGTTTGGATTTCTCCAATGCTGCCCAAAACTTGTCGTTTTATGCCGACCTGCTCGGCTTATGCTTACGAGGCCATCACCAAATACGGTATTTTGAAAGGCGGATTTCTCAGCATTAAGCGTATCGCTAAATGTCATCCCTTTCATCCCGGCGGTTATGACCCCGTACCCTGATTCATTTAAATTCATCATATATTTAAGGAGAAAAACAAAAAAAGATGCTAGACTTTCTCTATCAATTTTTTGGATTTATTCTCTTTCAGATACACAGCGTGATAAACA